>NZ_CEXEES010000027.1:0-20935 GCF_982632705.1 Candidatus Izemoplasma sp.
GGAGGTATACTATGAACAACTTAATAAGTTTATTCAAAGTATTAAGCGATGAAACAAGATTGAGGATCATTCATTTACTTAATAATCATGATTTATGTGTTTGTGAAATGGTTGAAGTGTTGGATTTGGTTCAACCTAAAATATCAAAACATATATCTAAAATTAAAACAACAGATTTGATTACATCAAGTAGAAATGAGCAGTATATATATTACTCATTAAATAAAGATAGTTCTTTATATCCTATCTTGGCTTTGATCTTAGATGAATCAAAAGAGAATCAAATGTTTATTGATGATATCAATAAACTAAATACCATAGAAACTTTTGTATGTGAGAGGTAGATTATGTTTACATTTATAAATGATGTGTTTTTAAAAATGACTTGGTTAGAAAATCTAATTTGGTCTTTATTAAAAGATGTGTTTGGTTTAAACCCAGACGATAACTATGTTAATATGTTGCATTTCTTTTTATATGATATTGTTAAGATTTTTATTTTACTAGGTTTCTTAATATTTCTTATTAGTTATATCCAAAGTTACTTTCCACCTGAAAGAACTACAAAGATTTTACAAAAATACAAAGGAATTAAAGGTAACATTATTGGAGCATTACTTGGTACTCTAACACCGTTTTGCTCGTGCTCTAGTATTCCAATATTTATTGGTTTTACAAGAGCTGGATTACCACTTGGAATTACGTTTTCATTTTTAATTTCATCACCACTTGTTGATTTAGCATCATTCTTAATCCTAATGAGTTTCCTAGGATGGGAGATTGCGCTAGCATATGTGGTCGTTGGTCTAATTCTAGCAGTTATTGGTGGTTCAATTATTGATAGAATGGATATGGAAGATGAACTACAAGACTATGTCTTAGAGATGAGAAAAAATGCAATCAATGGTTTAATTGATCCAATCAAAATGACTCGTAAAGAGCGAGTTAAATATTCGTTTGAACAAGTATTAGAGATTGTAAAGAAAGTTTGGATATATATAATTATAGGTGTTGGTATTGGAGCTCTAATACATAATATTATTCCTGAAGATGTGATCAACTTTGTATTAGGAAGTAATAATCCATTTAGTGTAATCATTGCTGCTGCTGTTGGTATTCCTATGTACGCAGATATATTTGGTACAATTCCAATAGCTGACGCGTTACTACTTAAAGGTGTTGGTGTTGGTACAGTACTTTCATTCATGATGGCAGTAACTGCACTTTCTTTACCTAGTATGGTTATGCTTAGCAAAGTAGTAAAAAAGAAATTATTATACACGTTCATTATTATTGTTTCAGTAGGTATCATAATAATTGGGTATCTATTTAATTTTGTTAATATATTTTTATAGGAGGAATTATGAATATTAAAGTTTTAGGGACAGGGTGTCCTAGTTGTATTAAATTAGAGAAACATGTTAGATTGGCAGTTAAAGAATTAGAATTGGATGTTGAGATTGAAAAAGTAACTGATATGAAAGATATTTTATCATTTGGTGTAATGGGTACTCCGGCACTTGTAATTGATGGTAAAGTTGTTAGTACAGGAAAAGTAGTTTCAGTTAAAGATCTTAAAAAGATGCTATAAAAAAATAGGCGAGTTATTCGCCTATTTTTATTTCGTCTTCTGTTTTGTAAGAGAAATGGTTTTTACCATTTTCTTTTACTTCGTATAATACTTTATCTGCTTTTCTAATGACGTCTTCACCTATTGTAGATTTGCATATCCCAATTGACGTCGAGATAGAGTGTTTACAATCGGGGTGTTTGTACTTCGTTGTTCTTAGAAGAATATCGGTTGCTATTGAAACAACTTCATTTTCTTTCTTAAATAAGAATCCTACGAATTCGTCTCCACCAATTCTATAAAACCTATTATAATTATCTTCATGTGATTTTAAAATGTTGGCAAATTCAACAAGGAAATCATTCCCAACAATATGCCCGCATTTATCATTGATCTTTTTGAAATCATCTAAATCCAAATACATTACATGAAAATCATCGAATCTAAATCTTGCGCCATAATGATAATCTAATGTGTATTTGTTAAATAGATGTGTCAGAGAGTCTTTGTGTGTCTTCTCAAACATTTCTTCTTCATCCTGTCTATATTCTGTAACATTAGTTATAAAGAATGCTTTCACGTTTTCACTTGTTTCTATATCGACAACATGAAATCTAACCCATAATCGATTACCATTTATTGATAATGGAATTGTGATATTGGTATCTGTTGTAAAATCGAATATATCATCATATATCGTTTTAAAATATTCTTCTCTTCCTGATACCTCTGCATACTTATTATCTAAATCTAATAATCCAACAAAATCTTCAAGAGCAATAGATTTTTTGTCTTCAAGTCCAAAATAACTTAAATTACCTGAGATAACATTTAACTTTGGAACAGCGTCTGTTATATCACTAAATAATATAACTTTTGATTGAGATGCAATTATAATATCATCTAAAGCATTAATCCCTAGTTTTGCTAAGCTATCTGATGCTTCTTTAAAATACTTGTTAACCACTTTTATCACTATCCTTTATTGGAGGTTTTGGACCATAGTATTGATAATATCTTGCCTCTATTCTCCCGTTATACAATTTCCTTTGTCTGTCACTAGGAGTTCCATATGCTTCTTCGAACTCCATAAACGATGTGAAGAAGTATTTACTCCATGTTTTGAAGTGTCCTATCTTTTTCCCTAGGTGGGTGTATAATTTTCTAACTTGTGGATCATCTTGGAGTCTTTCTCCGTATGGAGGATTTGAAATAACTATAGAGTAATCATCTTTCAAATCAAGTTCTTTGAAGTCACTGTGGATAAAAGTAATACAATCATCAACACCCGCTTCTTCACTATTTTCCATAGCTTTTTTTAAGTTCTCAGCACTTATATCTGATGCGATAATATTAATCTCTGTATCATAATCAATTGCTTGATACGCTTTATTTTTTTGTGCTTTAAATACTTCTTGTGGAATCAATCCCCAGTGCTTAAAGTCAAAATCTCGCTGTAATCCCGGTGCTTGATTTCTTCCAATCATAGCTGCTTCAATCGGTATTGTTCCAGACCCACAGAACATGTCATATAAAACACGATCTTTATTCCAATAGCTTAACATTATTAAACTAGCAGCAAGTGTTTCTTTCATTGGTGCTTCAACTGAATTCACACGATACCCTCTTTTATGAAGTGCATCACCTGATGTATCAATTGTCAGAGTTGCTATATCTGTTAGAACTGACACTTGAATATTAAACTTTGCACCTGTTTTAGGGAACCATGTAACTTGATGTTTCATTTTCATGTTTTCAACAATTGCCTTTTCAGTTATTCTTTGGCAATCAGAGATACTGAATAATTTCGATTTAACACTTTTACCATTTATAACAAAATTACCATCTGCTGATATAATATCATTCCACGGTAAGACTTTTACTTTATCAAATAATTGATCAAATGTAAGTACTTTAAATTCACCCATTTTTAGAAGAACACGATCTGCACTTCTTAACCAAAGATTTGCATTAACAATTCCTGGTAAGTTACTTTTGAAAGTTACTTTCCCATTTTCAGTTTTTATAACTTCAAATCCTAAAGCAATTAATTCTCTTTTACAAACGGCTTCTAATCCAAATGTTGTTGTTGCTATTAACTCATATTGATTCATATAAGACACCTATTTTCTATTCGTGTTTAATTTGATAAAGATAGTTCATCAAGTAAATCACGTATTTTTTGTATTGGTATTAAATCTTTAATCTCTTCTTCTATTAGTTGATTTGGAACTGTGTCTCCAATCAACGTTACTGCATCATATTCTCCAACCAAAGTATCTAATAGAATGAAGTATGCATGTATGTATCTATTATCCGATCCATCATAGCCTCTTATATAGACATTAATATCAATCGGTAAATCTGTTAAATCATATTGAAAGTATATATCATCATAGCTTAATGTGATACCTTCCATTTCAATAGTTTGATCTTCTTGATAGGTTCTTGGTCTAAAAGGAATTATATTCCATAACCTAAACTCAGGAGCTGCATCATGTAGTTCAACAACTTCCTCAAAGACTCTTTGTACACCATCTGCAGATATAATCATATCTCTTTTTTCATTTACGATTACAAAGGGAATTTCAAATTGTAAATCTTTATGAACCTTTACAAGTTCACTCTGAATCATAGTTGCAATTTCTGTACCATTCTCTTCGATATTATCAAAGATAAAGTCCTCATTTTCTACAAACCATTCCCAGAATTCATCATATTTAGTTTTCTTCTTGAACAACATAATATCACCCTTTTTTTTCCTAGTACTATTATACAATAAAAGACTTTAAATATGAAACAATACCAAAGAAAAAGGATACTAAATATCCTTTTTTATAATTAACTCTCGGTGTTGCTTATATATTTCAAACATATGTCCAATGTTTCCTTCACCAGCAAATCTAGTCATATCGAAGAAATTTTCATTAGTATCTATCCAATAGAGTTTATGATCTTCTTCAATCAAGTTTACTTCTTTATTAAGAACCCCTATAAATACTTTCATTTCCATTTTGATTGGATGCCAATTGAAGTCTATGAATGGACTTAAGTTTATATCATTTTTAGATATACCTGTTTCTTCAAATAGTTCTCTATACGCACTACTTAAATAATCCTCACCAAGTTCAACTTTGCCACCAGCAAAATTGTATAATCCTTTATATGGTTCTTTTGATCGATAACACATTAAAACTTTATCTTCTGTTTGATTGAATACCATGACTAAATTATAACGTTTCATGTTATCACCTCTTCGTAATATTATACTAGATATTCCTCAAAAGAAAAAGCCTTAAACAAGGCTTTTTAATTTGGTTCGTATAAAGGATTTAATCCTTCATTCATTGGTTCCACATAAAGTACTGAATTTCCTTCTTCTGTATACATTACATCAACAAGGTATTCAACTTCACCAATAAATTCTCCATTTTGATTATTAAACATTAACGTTACAATTTGTCCATCAGTTCCATCTCTAAACTCGATTGAGTTTATAGAAAATCCTGAATTATCTATGAATGAATTTAACTCTTCACAGTTAAGTTGATCTTCTTCAGATACCATATAACAAGCTTGATCTGCGGGAACTTCTGAATTCTCCAAAACGATTATGAAAAATTCAAACTCAAGTTCAACACCATCTATTAAGATTTCTCCATAACAACACAATTTCATTTGGTATCCTTCAGGAGTTTCTATGAAGTCTACCATGAAATACTCATGTAGTTCCTCGGTTGCTGAAGCATAAGTGATTTCTATTTCATAATATCCATCAAAGCTAAATAACTCTATACTTTCAATCATAAAACCATCACTGATTTTTTGATCTCTATCAAAAGCACAATCTTCAACCATGTTTTCATCAACTAAATCAGAACATACACTAGTACTTAAAATACTCATACCATTATAGTGTGCTTTAAAACCATTTACTAATTCCATTGCAATATCATAATCTATCATGTCTGGACAATCAGGACAATCATCGCCATTGAATACAATAGCCATATCAATACGGTTCACTCTAACTTCTATAGTCCATGACATCACTGAACCATCACCATTATCGAATTCAAGTTCAACACCATAGAAACCATCGTATATGTACATTGCTTTTAAAACTGTTACATGTCCATCTACTATAAATGATTGACGTTCAGGAAACTCCATTGGAAATTCAGTTAGGTCATACATTGCCAATAACTCATCATCTGAATATGTTGGATCTAAGTAATCTATCAAGAATGATTCTAAGATTGTTTTTAATTCATCATCATCATTAATGAATTCACATAATTCTGCTAAGTACATACATTCGTCATAATAGAAGTACTCGTGAATCCTTAGAGCCATGTCAATTCGATTAACTCTTATTTCATATGAATAAGCCATCGTCATTGCATTACCATCTACAAACTCTAATTCTACATCAAAGAATCCAGAGTAATCATAGTGCGCTTTTAAAACAGTAACGTGTCCGTCTAGTATAAATGACTGACGTACTGGGAATGTCGCTGGAAAATCATATAAACCATACATATCAAATATGTCTTGATCTGTATATGTTGGATCCATATAACTCTCGATAAATGATTCCAAGAACATTGCCATTTCTGTTTCATCATTCATGTAATCGCACATTTCACCTAATTCAAAACATTCGTCATAATTGAACCATATCATTAATGCCATATCAATTCTATTAACTCTAACTTCAAATTCTAACATTGTTGCTTCTGTACCATCTAAGAACTCTAATTCTACTTCGAAATAAGTATCCCAAGGTTCACTCATTTTTAAAACAGTGACATGTCCATCAACTATAAACGTTTGACGTTCTGGGAAACTCATTGGGAATTCATACATTGAATACATCATTAATAACTCATCATCTGAATAATCAGAATTCATATAGTCCATTACGAATTGATTAAAGAACAATTCAAACTCATCAATTTCTTGAATAAATGGACACTCTTCAATTCCATCACAGTCATCATCTACGTTGTCATAAATGAATTCCATGTATAGACCGGCTTCATCTTCATAAATCGCTACTCGTAAAACAGATTCTTCCATTTCGCCTTCTATGTATAGTTCCATATAAATATCGAAGAAACTATCTACTCTCATAGCGTATAATACTGTGACTTGTAATCCTTCTTCAATTTCAGACATTCTACTGTCTAGCATACCTTCAGGTGCCATCCATCTGAAATAAAGTTCATCGATTTCATCGTTTGTTATATTTGCATTGAAGTAATCCATTACGAATTCTTGGAAGAACATTTCCACATCTTCTTCAGATATATTAATTGAACAAGTATCTACTCCATCACAATCATCATCTTCGTCTAGCCACTCCATGAATAATCCGTTATCATCTTGAAGTACTCTTAAACTAAGTGATACCATTTCAGTTTCAAAATCTTCGGTTACTTGAAGTGTTAGATTGAGTTGACGATTGTCTTTGTCTACTTCTAATACAACAACTTCCATTTCATCTGCGATTTTTTCAAATCTATTTTCAAATACACTTTCAGGTGCTTGTCCTCTAAAGTACATCTCATTTAATGTTTCATCAGTAATAGTTGGATCAAGGAAAGCTGCAATGAAACTATTGAATAATACTTCAACTTCTTCAGTTGTTAAATCAGGTACACTACAAGTATCTCCATATCCATCACAATCATCATCTATTCCATCTTCAACTTCAAATATCATATACATACCTAAACTATCTTCACGTGATTCCAATGACAACATAACATCGTTCACTTCGCCATCAATTGTTACAACGATCCAAACTTCGTAAAACTTATGTATACCTTTTTCAGCAATAGAACCAAAATCTAATTGTATTCCATCTTCTAATTCTTCCATTCTATATTCTAGAAAGTCCGTAGGCATCATATCTCTAAAATATTTTCCTGAGATATATTCATTTGATATCATTGGATCTTGATAATCATCAAGGAAATCCATAAAGAACATCGCTACCTCATCAATATATTCTACCGGTTCCATAGTACTCTCAACTCTTGTAGTTTGGACTGGACCGAAGTCTTGTCTAAACACTTCAAACTCCACAACAACTTCTAATTCCTCACCATCTACAACAACTCTTAAAGTAGCGTCATAGACAGAATCATTATCGTCATCTGGGTCTAATCTTAGTAATTCGATTGTTTGTCCAGAATCTAATACTTCATCTCGTAATCCATCACAATCGTTATCTTCACCATCAAAATACATCATACAGAAATCATCTGTTGATATTGTTGGATCTTGAATATCCCTAACAAAGTCAATTACAAATTGCTTCACTAGATCAAATGTTAACTCATTGCTTTGTAGAGTTACAAACTCATAGCTCCAATCTTCTAAGTAATATTGGTTATCAACAAATACTACTTTTAAAGTGATCACAAGTTCTTCACTTGAATCATCAGTAAAACCTGTGATGACATATTCCATACCATCACTTGTTACTGTTAAAGGTGTAAACATATCCACTTCATCAGGTAGGAAGAAGAAATCATCTATTGCACATTCTTCAATCAACTCAACACTACCAGGAGCGATTACACTACTACATTTTGTTTTATTTGCTTTTTCTTTAGCTTTCAGTAATACTTCCTCAACTAAATCCATTACAACTTCTTCTTCTAAATCTTCTATAGATTCTAAATTACATAACGGATCGTCAGGGCTCTCTTCACAAAGTAAATCATTCAACTGATCTTGTACATCTTCTGGGACTAAATCACATCCACTTAATACAATTCCAAGTACAAATACCGTTGCTAATGACATCAATTTTTTCATAAATACCTCCTATTTATATTTTTTCTAAATATATCTTAATTGTACTACTCCCCAATTATCTCAACAAGAATATTTGCAAATTTTCTAAATAATGGTTTTGTTTTCAAACTTTTTATAAATAATTAAATAAAAAAAAGACCATTCAGCCTTTTTCTTAGTTATACGCTTTGATTAATCTTGGTCTTGAAAAAATGTTCTTTACATAGAATCCTATAACCAATAATGGAAATAATACCATAGTTAATAATGGATTTAATATCTCAAGTACAATGTTAGATTCTTTATTCCTATTGAATTTTAATCTACTATATAGATAATCCATTGAAGTACCCATACCATTTGTCATTGTAATCACGTTACAAGCTGCTAGAATCAATTCTGATTTCTTTGAACCGTATTCCTCAATCAATCTAGATAAAGCCTCACCCGATGGATTTTCAGAACTATCCGCAAAGTGTTGTGCAAAAACAACAGCGACAGAATCTTCTATAGGTATATCATTATGTATACCATCAAGAATATTATTGATTTCCTTACTACTCATTCCACTACTCAGAGCTAATTTTGTATGAACAAAAGAACACATGGAACATCCATTCACTTCAGTTACTGCAAGCATAATTCTTTCTTTTAATTTTTTATTCATTAAACGGTGTTTTTTACTCTTCTTTAATAACACGAAAGATTTAGCCGCTAGATATATATTCTTTATTTGATCTCGTATTCTAAATACTCTTTTATGATCCATATCATCACCTCTTTTGTGTAGAATATCACGCTTTTGGATTTGATAGTTTGAAAATACAACTAATTCTAAATAAACACGTTTTCATTTAAAGAATTATAAATACATTATCTTTAGCTTTGGAAATAGGGCTAAAATGTACTACTATATATATATCAACAATAACTTAGGAGGGTATTATGTTTAAACAAAACAAATTAAGTATTTTTGAATGGTTCATATTATTGGTGTTCTTAACATTCCCAATAATAAATATTATTTTTGTAATATGGGGTGTAGTTAATAATAAGTTTAGTGTTAACTTAAAGAACTTTGGAATCGCATATATAATATGGTATGTTCTTGTGGGTGGAGGATTATTCACTCAATTATTCTAGAAAGATAAAGACTTAGTCTTTATTTTTTTTATATACTTTGTATGATACAATAGTTAAGAGTAAAGGAGGAATTATCATGTTAATGATTCAATTTATACGAGGTTTTCTAATGGCAACAGCAGATAGTGTTCCTGGTGTATCCGGAGGGACGATAGCATTCATATTAGGCTTTTATGATAAGTTTATTCAGTCTATCAATGATTTAATATCTGGTACAAAAGAGAACAGAATAATCGCAATTAAATTCCTTCTTAAAATAGGTGCAGGTTGGATAGTAGGACTTATACTTTCGATCTTATTTATAGCAAGTATTTTTGAAGAACATATCTATCAAATTAGTTCCGTATTTTTAGGATTAATAATTGTTTCTATTCCGTTTATTATTAAAGATGAAAAAGAAACTCTTAAACAAGATTATAAAAGTCTCTATTTTATTCTTATTGGAATCTTAATAGTATTCTTAATAACCTACTTTAACCCACTTACTGGAAATGGAGTGGATGGTAGTTATGAAAACATAACTTTAGTACTCTCGTTAACTGTTTTATTTGCAGGGATGATTGCAATAAGTGCAATGGTGCTACCTGGTATAAGCGGTTCAACAATTTTGCTTATTATGGGATTGTATGGGACTATTATTAATAGTATAAAGGAAGTACTTCATTTCAATTTTGCATATGTACCTATAATGATCATATTTGGAATTGGAGTAATAGTTGGAGCATTTGTTACCATCAAAGGTGTCAGATTCACATTATCAAATTATCGTTCAAAAACAATATATCTAATTATTGGATTAATGCTAGGAAGTATATATGCTGTTATCGAGGGACCACAATCACTAGAAATCCCCAAAGCAAGTTTAAGCTTTGATACGTTTTATATTTTCTATTTCATATTAGGTGGTCTTATCATCCTAGGTTTAAATTATTCAAGAGTATATTTAGAAACAAAAAAGTAGACAATGTCTACTTTTTTTATTTCTTGAATTCCTTATTATAATCTCTGTTTTTGTTATAATTATGCTTTTTCAAAAATGATTCACTTAGTTCCTCTGCTGAAACATCGAACCGTATCAATGTATCCATGAAATACATAAGTACATCATTCATTTCTTCAACAAAGTGTTCTCTTGTTTTAGGATCATCCATAATCATGTCTTCCCCTTTTTTCTTAACAATAGCGATGGCTTCTCCAAATTCTTCAACCATCCAAAGCATACTATTTCTAGCATACTCTTTTGTTAGAGGACTCCATGTGTCTTTATGTTCTTCCCAAAGTTCTTTTTGTAGTTTCATTAAATCGCTTATCTTTAAATCCATAATCTAGTTTTTCACTTTCTTAAGTATTCTATAAAACAAATAATAAATGAATATCATAAACAGTTCATATTGGATCATATGTAAAGGCCAGTCCCAAGCAAAATCAATTGGTTTGTTTCCTTCACCTATAAACAAAAAGTCTGTATCTAGAATTGCATTTAGTATTAGGCTATATACGATGATAACTTGTAAAACAATAAAAGAGTTAATAAAATCTTTCTTATTCGGATATAATCCATGAACCTTATATAAATAGATCAGCGCAAGAATCAATAGACTGTGGCTGAAATATAGTTGATAATATCTGAATGAGTTAAACCCATGATTTAAATTGGGAAATATAAGTGCTAACACTGAGACTATAGAAAAAATAAATACAGTTGTATACACTCGTTTACTTTTTGTAAACATCACAAACGCCAGTCCCCAAATTGCATAACTACAAAGTTGCAACGGCAATGTATTTATAAATCTAACTTCTCCGTTTAAACTATGTGTAAAGTTCCATATAATAAATGAAAGTTCTCCTATTAACATTAAAGAACCAAACACGTATCTTATTTTGTGTTCATTCTTATAGTTTCTAAGAGTGTCCTTATATTTATATATCAAAAAAATAAAAATAAATAAAACGATAACAGGTAAAAGTCTTTCTAATAAAGTTAGTCCATGTTGAACCTCATCTGTTAAAGATGTATAATCAAAAAATGTCATAGTATTCTCCTTTATATTTTTATCTAAAGACATTATACCAAATAATAAGCAACTCTCCTAATTTGGGATTATTATTATGATATACTTCTTGTAGGTGATTCTATGAATAAGACAAGATTTACAACTGATTTACTGGAGTGGTATGGTAATAATAAACGAATACTCCCTTGGAGAGAAAATACAGATCCGTATAGAGTATGGATTTCAGAAATCATGCTTCAACAAACAAGGGTCGAAGCAGTTATTCCATTCTTCAATAGATTTATTGAAACTTTGCCAACAATAGAAGACTGTGCAAATGCCTCCGAAGATTCTCTTAATAAATTATGGGAAGGACTCGGATATTATAGTAGAGTCCGTAACATCAGAAAAGCTGCGAATATAATCATGAATGAGTATAGTGGAGTCTTTCCTGATACGTACGAAGATATGTTATCACTACCAGGAATTGGTCCTTATACTGCTGGGGCAATTTCATCTATATCGTTCAATATGAAACACACTGCAGTTGATGGAAATGTTTTAAGAGTGTTTTCTAGATTATATGCTATAAGGGAAAACATAAAAGATATAACAGTAAAAAAGAATATAAAAGAAAAAGTTGAATCACTTCTGCCAAAAAGAAAAATTAGTGAATTCAATCAAGGACTTATGGAAATCGGTGCAACAATATGTATACCTAATGGTAAACCAAAATGTAGTAATTGTCCTTTCTCATCCTACTGTTTGTCAAACAAAAAAGGTCTTCAAAATGTCATTCCATTTATTGAAAGAAAAAAGAAAAGAACAGTAGAAAACAAAACTGTTGTGATTCTAAGAAAAGATAACTTAATCGCAATATCAAAAAGACCACCTACTGGTTTGCTTGCTGGTCTATATGAATTCCCATTATACAATGAACATTTTCAATTTGATTCTATCAAAGATATGTATCAAGAAAATATAATGCAATCATTCATTTTAGATGATAGTAAACATTTGTTTACTCACAAGGAATGGATAATGAAAGCTTATCTTATTGATGTTATAGAAATAGATTCAAAATATCTATGGGTTACGATAGACGATTTAAAACATACTTATTCAATACCAAATGCATATAAAGCATATAAAAAGTTTTTAAATATCATATAAAAAAAGGACAAAGTTTGTCCTTTTATTTTTTTAGTTCTTTCGGAGTTCTATCTACAAAATAGAATCCCCAATGTTTCTCAGGTTCCATTGCATCTTCTGAACCTTTCCATGGTTCATCAAATGCTTCAAAGAAGAATAGCGTTACTTGATTTTCTATACTCCATTTTTTCATCATTTCATAATAACTCGTTTGGAATTCTTCAGCAGCAAATTCTTTTGTGAACCCTCTACCATTTGAAGATGTTGGCCAACCTGCTTCTGTAATTATTACTTGCTTGTTTGGATAATTATTTGCAACTTTATAATAATCATTAACAGACACGTCAAATGAACCTTCTACTGGTACATTAACCCAGATTGGATACGTATGTACACTTATAAAATCTACAGCTTCAGCGACGTCAACTAATTGATCATTCCAATAGTTATTGTTTTCGCAATATGTTACTAATTGTGTTGTATTTTTCTTTAATTGATTCACAAAGTATAATACTCTGTTTGGTCTCACTAAGTTTTCATTCCATTCAGGAACTGCTTCGTTTCCTGCAGCAACACTTATAATTACATCTTTATAATTATTAGCTAGTGTTATCAAATCAACCAATTGTTTCTCATTGTGAGCAATATTGTTCGCTACTTCTAACGCTGTATATTCTCCACCCCATGAGCAATTAGGGTTTGATTCCTCACCAAGTAAATCTATACCTAGCATCACTTTTAAATCGATACCTTCTTTGCGTATTGCCTCAACCACAGTTTTAGCATGTTCTGATGGATCGTACATTCTAATATAATCAAAATCTGGTTCTAATATTTTCAAATCCTCTAATACTTCTTCATAAGTTGGGTAAACTCTTGTAACAGGTGATTGGTTTTCACGATAACCCGAATAACAAATAGCTCTACCATATGGTAATGTCTTCATAGTATACCTCCATTAATTTAATCAATTAATTATATATAATAAATACGGCGAATACAAGGATTTCCTATAACGTTTTCGTATAATTTATAATGATAATAAAAAACAGGTGATTATTCACCTGTTTTCTTGTTGAATTTATACTTTCCATCTTTATCCCAAAGTCCCCAGTATGCTCCATACTCACCTTCAACTTCAATTTTCCAAGTTTCATCAAATGATGAAAAATAAAGAATATCTATGTTTTCTTTCATAGCCCACTTATGTGTTTCTACGAAATAAATTAGTGCGTTTTCGTAAGAAGGAATTGCTCCTCCATATTGTTCACCTTTTGTTGGCCATCCCGTTTCACTGATAATTACTTTCTTTCCCTTAGAATGCTTCACTGCCATTTGATACATTTTTTTCATATATTCAACAGAATACTCCAATGGAGTTTTTTCCCAGAATGGATAACAGTTTGCAAGTAAAACATCTACTTCATCAACAATTTCTTCATAGTTGGCAAACTCATAATATGCATCAACATACCCGACTTGAACTTCAGGAACTGCTTCTTTAACTCTTCTTATATATTCTATTAGTTTATCTACTTCAATATCTTCTCTAAGTAGAACTTCATTCCCAACAGCTAAAATATCTGCATGACCTTTTTTCGCAATTTCGATTCCATTCATAATTTCTATTTCATTTAGTTCTTCATCATCACCAATCCAGATTCCGACACAAGTATTAAACTTCTTCTCTTTTGCGATTCTAGGTACAACTTCATTTCCGTTTGTCACAGAGAATGTCCTAATCCATTTTGTATAAGGTTCTACAATGCTTAATCGTTCTGCGATTTGCGTGTCTGTGATTTGTGCAAAATCAGCTGGGCTTTGCCCCTCTAAATATGGACTGAAACTTAACCCGTGTATTTTATTATTAAGAATAGCCTTCATTTGGTTTTCTAAATCCGTTGTATTCAAAGTGTTTTTGTATTGTTGTAGTTCTTCAAAGTTTACGTTTAAGTGTTTGATTGTTTTCGTTTTCGACATTTTGGTCCCTCCAATGTATATACACTATCGTGTTTACTATACATTTTGAGTATATCAAATACACAAATGTATACAAGAAAAAGACAAAAGAAAACGTTTTTCAATCAAATGACAAAGTTAGAAACATTGTTTATTTGTAATTACAATATGTTTTGCTATAATATATGTATTGAAAGGAATGATGACAATGCCAAAATTAGAAACACTTAAAAAATTTGCTGCTTTAGCTGTAGAAGTTGGAGCTAATGTACAAGAAGGACAATTAGTATGGATAAACGGTTCTACTGAAACTCCAGAGTTCGTAAGATTAATAGTAGAAGCTGCTTACAATAGAGGGGCAAAAACTGTAAATGTAAACTGGACTGACAATTATGTCAATCGATTATCTTACAACAATATGAGTATAGAAGCTCTAGAAGAAATTCCAGAATATTTAATAGAGAAATACAAATACTTTATTGCAAACGGAGGATGTGTTATCTCAATAGCATCTCCAATTCCTGGCTTAAACGCTGGAATCGATCCTATGAAACTACAAAAAGCTGGAATCGCAAGAATGAAAGCAATGAAATTCTATCAGGATCATATGATGGGTAACCATGCTCAATGGAGTATAGTTGCAGCACCTAATACAGTATGGGCTGAAAAAGTATTCCCAGAACTTAAAGGTGAAGAAGCAGTTGAAACATTATGGGCTGCAATCTTGAAAGCATCAAGAGTAACGGATGAAAACGATCCTATCGCTGAATGGGACAAACACAACGTAACATTATTAGCACATAATAAAGTATTGAATGATTTCGATTTTGAAACATTATACTTCAAAAACAGTTTAGGTACTGATTTAACTATTAAGTTAGTAGACAATCACGTATGGGCTGGTGGTGGAGAGAACTCTACTAAAGGAGTTTATTTCAATCCAAATATCCCTACTGAAGAGAACTTCACAATGCCTTACAAATATGGTGTTGATGGTAAAGTTGTTTCAACAAAACCATTGAACTATCAAGGTAAACTTGTTGAGAACTTCTGGTTAGAATTCGAAGAAGGTAAAGTAGTAAGATACGGTGCTGAAAAACAAGAGGAAGCATTAAAAAGTTTAATTGATTTAGATGAAGGTTCTGCATACTTAGGTGAAGTTGCCTTATTAAGCTATAACTCACCAATATCAGATAGTGGAATATTATTCTATAACACTTTATTTGATGAAAATGCATCTTGTCATTTAGCTTTAGGTAGAGCGTACCCAATGAATGTTAAGGGTGGAACTACTATGAGTGATGATGAGTTAAAAGAAGCGGGAAGTAATCAATCAATGGCTCATGTAGACTTTATGTTTGGTAGTGAAGATTTAGATATCGTAGGAACACAAAAAGATGGTACTAAAGTTCAAATTTTCAAAAATGGAGACTTTGTAATTTAATAACTTAAAAGCAGGAATTTCCTGCTTTTATTTTGTTCAAATTCAACTATCAAATGTTATAATAAAAATGACAGAGGTGATATTATGAAAGGTAAAAAAAGTATAGGTAGTATTGCACTACTTTTAGTAGTAGCTGCTGGAGCATATTTGTTTGGTGGAGTTGAGATGGTATACGATGTTTTAGGAATCGATTATACACCACCAGTGATTAATATAAGCTTATTAGAAACAGAAGTTGAAGCACATTATGTATTTGATACATATGACATTACATGTGAAGATGATTATGATGATACTTGCACCGTATCAATGATAGGTGAGTTTGACACAACCAGTGTTGGAGAGCACACAGTAATTTTATTTGTAAAAGATGAAACAGGAAACGAATCATCTATTGATTTTGAATATACAGTTGTTGATACAACACAACCAGTTATTACAGTTGATGGTGTGAGCTCCGTTCAATTAAATGGAGAGTTTTCATGGAATATAACATGTGAGGATAATGTTGATGATGAATGTAATGTATTAATTGGAACTACTGATACATCAGTAGTTGGTGAGTTTACTGTATCACTAACAGCAACGGATGATTCAGGAAATACAGTAACAATACAACATCCTTATACTATATATGTAGGAGTTAACACTACTATGTTTACACCGAATGGTTATTATGATGGTATCGATGGTTTAGATGGAC
Source organism: Candidatus Izemoplasma sp. (assembly GCF_982632705.1). Classification (NCBI taxonomy): domain Bacteria; kingdom Bacillati; phylum Mycoplasmatota; class Mollicutes; order Candidatus Izemoplasmatales; family Candidatus Izemoplasmataceae; genus Candidatus Izemoplasma; species Candidatus Izemoplasma sp. The sequence goes on from NZ_CEXEES010000027.1 coordinate 16,779, forward strand.
AAGCATTAGTCACAGCTTTAAATCTTATCATTACAAATCATACAGAATATCCATATACACACTCAAACACAGATGTGTGGGATATCCTACGTGAGGCAGATGAGGATCCAGATAATTCAGATAACATTATTATGTTTTATACAGGAGTTTCACATCCGAAAGATTGCCAGGATACAGTAACACCTCCTGCGTTTTGTGAAGTAACTGTTTATGATGAAGCAAAATTAACCGAATGGAATAGAGAACATATCTGGAGTAAATCTAGAGGAGAATTTAGTGATGATAATATGACAGCACATAATGATACACATCATTTAGTTGCTGCTGAGAGAGCTATGAACTCTACTAAAAATAATAGATTCTTTGAAGACTGTCACGATGGTGATGATACAAATATAGTTGATCGTGGATATGGAAACTACACTTGTAATGAATGGGAGTTCGAACCTAGAGATGAAGTGAAAGGTGATGTAGCTAGAATGTTATTCTACATGGCAGTACGTTATCAAGGGGATGCAACATTCGATGATGGTATTGATTTAGTATTAATGGATGATCCAATCGAAGATAAATCATTAAAGCTTCCAGTCTATGGAGATTTAGACGATTTACTAAGATGGCATCTTGAAGATCCTGTAGATCAATGGGAAATAGATAGAAATGAAGTGATCTATTCATATCAAGGGAATAGAAACCCATTTATTGAATTACCAGAGTTGGTTGAATTAATTTGGGGAACTAGCGACGATTACAATTAAAAACACCTTTACAGGTGTTTTTTTTAGGACAAATAGTTCATTTCTCTTTCTATGAAATATGATATAATGTGTGTAGAAAGTAGGGGGTTTTATGTCTGACATAATCATTTTATCAATTACATATTTTTTCATTCTAATTATTGCAAATTACTATAATAAATTCACTGAACAATCAAAAATCAAACATTACTTCTATACCTTTTTGGATTCAGTGATTGTAAGTACTTTACTTCTTTTAACATTCTTAAATGGATTCATACCAAGCATTGGATTATTCTTCCTTTGTATAGTTCTACTCATGGGTGTCATATACGTAAGAGGATTCTTAACAGAAATGAATTTAGATGATCTAAATGTAGTACTGGAAACATCAAGGAACACATTTCTAATCCTATCTAGAACGATAGTAATATTTATGATTTCTTTTACAATATTTAGATTCTTTAGTTTCTATATTCAAATTGGTTTGAGTTTATTAGCTGTATTGATATTCAGTTACTTATATAAACTTACTCAGTACTTAATAACAAAAATTTCTAAACTAGACTTTATGAGTAATCCAACAGGGGATTCAATTATAGTAATTGGAAAAGTATTACTTGTCCTTGGCGCAATAGTATCTATCGTACTTTTCAATCTTCCAAGGCATAGAATCAATCATGCATTGAATTTGAATGACAATAAAACATTATATGTTTTCATGGATAAAAACCCATACTTAAATGCTCATTATGATACCTCCATTCAAGTTATCAATCAAGATGAGTTCAATGAGATGGATCTAACAATGTTTGACACAGAACCAAAAGATTATATGAACCTTCCTGTGAACTACAACAGATTATATATCAGTTATGATAATAATGAAGATGTAGAGTATTATGGGTACTATGACTTAGATGAGGAAGTTACAGTTGAAGTTGAGTATAACAATATTACACAAATAGAAACAAAAAGAAGATATGATGGTATCCGTTCAACATTGAAAATCAGGATAGATGATATTGTATACAAATTCGAACATAGGTCAAACGACGTTTTGATTACTGATTCCTCAGCCCTGAAAAGCGAGTTGTTTAATCCAGAGCAACGACTTACATTCTATGTTGGAAACCAAGCAAGCGATGATAGTTTTATCGGATTTATTCTAGATGGTGATTTACTAACTTATGTAACTAGTCCGTATAATAATTATGATAATGAAGAATATGATAGCTACAACGTCTATACTCTGGAATACAAAAATGTGGACATCATGACTGATTTCTATCACTACTTTGATTTTAGTTATATACTGTTTATCATGTTGTCATTATGCATTCCAGTATCAAGGAATAGAAAGAATCCAAAAAACTATAATCGGAGATTGCAAAATATCTAATAAAAAAAAGAGCGAAATCGCTCTTTTTTATTTCATTATTTTTCTTACAATTTTTACTTTGTTTTTATATGGTGGATAAACTAATTTCAAATCAAACCATGTTACTTTCTTTGAAACTGATTTCTGATGTGAAAATGTAATATAACTTTGTTTCCCATGATAACTTCCAAGTCCAGATGAGCCCATCCCTCCAAAAGGTAGTTTTGGATTTGTTATATGAGAGATTGTATCATTTATACAAACACCACCACTTGGTACATCGTATAGCAACTCATCACTAAGTTTTTTGTCACTAGTGAACACATAAAACGCTAATGGATTGTTTTCATTAATCAATTTCTGTTTTACTTCTTTAATATCTTTATACTCTATAACTGGTAGGATTGGTCCAAATATCTCTTCTTTCATTACACTATCTTCCCACGAAATGTTTTGAAGTACTGTAGGTTCTATAAAAAGATCCTTCTTATTTGTATTTCCACCGTGATAAATACTGTCTTTTTTAATAAGTGATTCTAATCTATCAAAGTGAGTCCCGTTTACTATTCTTGTATAGTCTTTAGAAGTGTTTGGAGTTTCTGTGAACGATCTTATAATCTCTGTTTTAAGTTCAAATAGTAACTCTTCTTTTATATCTTCATGTACATACACGTAATCTGGTGCAATACAAGTTTGTCCATTATTAATGTATTTTCCCCATATTATCCTTTTTGCCGCATGTTTAACATTTGCATCTTTGTGCACAATTGTCGGACTTTTACCACCCAACTCCAGGACACAAGGAATTAATCTCTTACCTGCAAGTTCTCCGATGATACTACCTACTCTTACTGAACCAGTGAAGAAGATAAAATCTAAATCTTGATTCAATAATTCTTGAGTTTCTTGAATTCCACCTTCTACTACTTTAATAAACCTAGGATCAAAAGCTTCATCAAACATTTCTTTAATTAGCTTAGAAGTATGTGGTGTGAACTCACTTGGTTTGAGTATCGCAGTATTACCTGCAGCAATTGCCCCAATCAATGGTTCGATCAATAATTGAAATGGGTAGTTATATGGCCCGATAATTAATGAAACACCATATGGAACATTCACTATATAATTCTTTGAAAATGGCTGATGGATCTTAGCTGATACTTTGGTCTTCTTACTCCATCTTTTTAATTTCTTTATGAACTCAGATAAACTAGCAAGAACAAATCCAACTTCAGTAGCATAAGCTTCGAATTCAGATTTCTTTAAATCAAGATATAATGATTTCAATAATTTTTCTTCATTGTTTTTAATAACACTTTTAAGTTTTTTTAAATTTTGAATTCTTGTATCAATATCTTTTGTATTATTTGCATAGAAATAATCTTTTTGATTTTGAATAATAGATTTCATAAAATCACCCCAATTAATACTATTATACAGTTTTTGACATAAAATAAAAACAAAAGGACGCAATCGTCCTTTTATTATCTGTATACATCCATTAATGTTTCATTATTGTCGTTTACTAAAATATTCCAAGCATTATTTTCTGTGTGTCCTAAGATAACTGAAACAGCTATATAAACAGAACTAAATACCATATCTTCTAGTATCATATAATACTCATCATTGTGGTCTTCTACTTTGACACTGTTTATTACAGTTTCTCTTTCCTTGTCAATTGTCTTGCAATCTTTCCAGCGCTCTACGCAATATGCATTCTTACTTATAAAAGATCCTTTTTTAACTACAATCCCTTTACAAGTTGTACAATCCTCTGTGCTTGTTAAATAGTTAAAAGTTGCTACTTTGTTTCCTAAATCATCTTTGATAAAAAAATCCATGTTTACCTCCAAGGTTTTTTACTTCAAGTACATATGATTAGTATACAAACTATTTTACCATATATAAGCATTCATTACAAACGACAAAAAAATGCAAACAAAAGGGAGAAAAGACCTGATTCAGGATTTTTAAAATTAATCTTTAATAAATATAAATATTTATCAGTAATTCTTCTTTTTCGGATCGAATTTAAT
>NZ_CEXEES010000028.1:0-20803 GCF_982632705.1 Candidatus Izemoplasma sp.
ATTAATTATTTTAAAAAAAGATTTGATTTTTACTTGACATTAAGTAGAATGTACGATATTATTAGATTGTAATTAAGAAAGTTAAGCAACAAATTAACAAAATTAAGTAAAGGGTGTGATAATCAAATGAATTATCAGAAAACATTATCAAAACTTGAATCACAAGAGATAACACCTGAACTTGCATATAAAGAACTTTATAACAAAAAGGAACCTAAACCTGGTAAACGAGCTACATTCATTAAACTCAGGATTACAATTCCAAATGAAGGTAAAGGATTAAATACGTTTCTTAGAATACTATTTGCCTTACCAATACCACTTATATTTGCAAGATGGGGTCTGAAGGTCGCTGGAAGATTTACAACGTTTGATGAAGAAAACGAAGTAGATTTAAAGCAATTGTTAAATCTTATTAAATATTCAAAAGGTACCAAAATCAAAGTTGAGGCAAAAGATGCTCTCATAGATATAAAAGTAATTTAGGAGGAGACAATATGAATCATGTAATCGGAGAATGTCCAATATGTAAAAGCGATTTAACTGTAACAAAACTAGAGTGTACGGAATGCCACACAGAGCTAAGTGGACAGTTCCAACTATCAAAGTTTAACTACTTATCAAAAGAAGATCTATATTTTATAGAAGTATTTATAAAAAATAGAGGAAACATTAAACAGGTTGAAAAAGAATTAGGTATTTCATATCCAACAGTAAAGAAAACGTTAGACGAAGTAATTGTAAGTCTAGGATATGAATTAAGTGATGAAGAAAAAGTGAAAAAAGACGAAGTATTCCAAAAACTTGAAAAAGGCGAAATAACTGCAAAAGAAGCTGCCAAACTAATCAAATAAAAATAGGAGGTAGATTATATGTTAAGTAACACACAATTAGCACAATTGATTTATAATGATATTGAAAAATCTGTAATATTAGATGAAGTAAAAAAAGGTAGAGACTACCAAAAAAGCATTCAAAATCAAAAAAGATATACAAAATAAAAAAATAGAAATATAACTCGAAAGGATGATACAAATGAGTGACGATAGATTAAGAATTTTAGAAATGATAGCAAGTAAAACAATTACCGCAGCAGAAGGTGCAGAGTTATTAAAAGCCGTAGATCATGCCGATAAGGAATTAAAAATACAACCAAAGAAAAACGCATTCAAAATGTTTAAAGTTAAAGTACTAAGCGCAGAAGGAGATAAAGTTAATGTTCAGATTCCTATTGAATTTGCAAAAGTAGCTTTAAAATCTGGTAAAGGATTCATGAAAATGGACCAAATGGAAAACTTCGAATTAGATATAGATGCTATCTTAGAAATGGTAGATAGTGGAGTATTAGGAAAAATCGTTGATGTAGAATCAGCAAATGGTGATATTGTCGAAATCGTTATTGAATAAGATCTCTTAAGAAAAAGGACGTAAAGTCCTTTTTTAATTGCTGCAAATCAACACAAACCCTTTCATCTATGTTATAATGATATTAGATTTACTCAAGGCAATTTTTATGAGGTGATATTATGCCCGAGAAAAATGAGTTTTATGAAGTAGAGTTTATAGATATGACTCATGATGGGATGGGAGTATGTAGGATAGATGGTTTTCCTGTGTTTGTACCTAAAGCACTTAAAGGGGAAAAAGGAATAATTAAACTGACAAAGGTTAATTCTAACCTTGGTTTTGGTCGATTAATGGAATTACAACATAAATCACCATTCCGTAAAGAACCTATTTGCGACCATTATAGTGAATGTGGTGGATGCAATCTTATGCATATGGACTATTCTATGCAGCTAGATTTCAAAAAATATAGAACTGCAGAAACATTAAGAAAATTAGGGAAAATCAGTACTAAAGTAAATGATGCTGTTGGTATGATAAACCCTTATTATTATCGTAACAAAGCCGTTATACCATTCGGTGAAGAAAATGGTAAAATGATTGCTGGTCTTTATAAATCTAGATCACATGATATAATCGATATGAAAAAATGTTATATAATTCCTAAAATAACAACTGACATTGTTAAATTCTTAAAGAACATATTTATAGAATTAAATATACCTGCATACAATGAAAATATTGGTACGGGTGTAATTAGACATATAGTTGTTAGAAATTCATATAAATTTGATGATATATCAGTTACTATTGTTACATTAACTCCTAAATTACCTAAAAAAGACTTAATTGTTCAAAGGTTAATAGCGAGATATAAAAGAGTAGTTAGTGTAATTCATAATCATAATCCAGAAAACACGAATATTGTATTAGGAAAAAAATCTAAAGTCATATATGGTGAGGATTTCATAAGAGATGAGATCAATGGTGTATTGTTCAAAGTATCTCATAGATCATTCTATCAAGTGAACCCACAACAGACTGAAAGCTTATACAAAAAGGCAATAGAGTATGCTGAGTTAACACCAAACGACATTGTGATTGATGCATATTGTGGAATTGGTACTATAGCCCTTAGTGTAGCGAAAGATTGTAAATCAGTATTGGGTGTTGAGCTAGTCAAACAGGCAATTTCTGATGCCGATGAAAATGCTGCAGCAAACAATATTACCAATGCAAAATTCAAAGTAGGAAAAGCAGAAGAGGTTATAAAAACTTGGAGTAATTATGACATAGATGTTCTATTTGTAGATCCCCCAAGAAAAGGGTGTGAGCCTGCATTCTTAGAAACTATAGCTGAAATGAAAATACCAAGAATTGTATACGTATCTTGTAATGTTGCAACACTTGCTAGAGACCTTAATTACTTACAATCTCAGGGATATGAAGTACAAGAAGCTACTCCGTTTGATATGTTCCCACAAACTTCACATATTGAAGTTGTTACAAAAATTAGATATAAAGGACAAGAATAACTTGTCCTTTTTTGTTATAATAAAATATAGGGTATGTATTGAACACAGAAATTTGTAGAATGAATTATCTTTGATTACAAAAATACCATGTAATTTCACAACATCTATTCCCTATTGAAGAGCATTTGGTATTGCTTTTATGGACTAAACAATGTATAGTATTTAACTGGACTAAGAAAGTTGGTATATAATGGAACCATTATTAAAAAAAGAGCAAAGAGTTTTATTAACAATTAAGAGATTAGGTATTAACGGAGAAGGTATTGGATATTATAAACGCCAAGCCGTTTTTGTTGATGGAGCTATGCCTCCTGAAGAGGTTATCGTTGAGATTACAGAAGTAAAAGATAATTACTCAAAAGGGAAGATAGTAAAATGGAACATTAGAGCCAAGGAGAGAGTAAGACCTTTCTGTAGACATTACGAAGAATGTGGTGGTTGTCAGATCCAACATGTGTCGTATAAAGAACAGTTGAATTTTAAAGAAGAAATGCTTAAGCAAGCGATTGAACGCTATTCAAAGGTAGAACTTGAAACTATTAAATTCAACCCTATTATTAGCATGAATAACCCAAGATACTATAGACATAAATCACAAATGCCAGTTAGGAATACCGATGAGGGAATTACTACTGGATTATATAAGAAAGAATCAAATGAATTAGTAGATATCACTAACTGTCCTGTTCAGAATGAGAAAGTTAACTTTGTGAATGCAGAAGTAGTTAAAATACTAGATAAATATGAGATTAGAGCCTTTGACAGCATAAAAATGCGTGGATTGGTTAGATACGTTGTTACTAGAGTTAGTCATTTAACAGAAGAAGTACAAGTTACTTTGGTAATTACTATATTCAACAAAGCATTACAAAAAGCAGCTAAGGAAATTATTAGAATCCCCGGTGTTGAATCAGTAGGAATCTCAAAAAATAAAGATGTAAGAAATGTAGAAATATTTGGTGATGAAGTTGAAATTCTTGAAGGAAAAGAATATATCTCAGAAGGAATAAATAATATAAAATATGATCTTAAACCAAAAGCGTTTTATCAACTAAATCCTGAACAAGCAATTAAACTTTATAGAGAAGTAAAATCACATTTAGACTTTGAAGTTGATCAAACAATAATCGACATGTATACAGGTTCTGGAGCAATCAGTATTTACTTAGCACCTTACGCAAAAAAAGTTGTTGGAATCGATGTTAACAAGGAATCAATTTATAGTGCAAGACATAACAAGAAAATCAATAAGCTAGATAATGTAGATTTTGAAATTGGTGAAGTAAAAGATGTATTACCAATTGTTTATAGAAAAGGTGTAGAACCTGATGTAATTATTATTGATCCACCAAGAAGTGGTATCGATCAAAAAACTTTGGAACTACTAAATAGAAAAGTTGTTAAGAAAATAATTTACGTTTCATGTAATCCAAGTACTTTGGGAAAAAATTTAGGAACATTGAAATCAAAATATAAAATTGAATCAATCACTCCATTAGATATGTTCCCACATACATCACAAATAGAAAGTATAACAGTATTGAAGAAGAGATAACTCTCTTCTTTTTATTTGCAAAAATACGATTTATTTAAAATAAGGCCAATAATTGCACTATATTTAAATCATTTCAAAAAGTGCCATTATTGAGTTTACTTACTATACAAGAGGTTAGAAGAGTTTTCCACATAGTTTTTCCACACTGTTATTTAAATCGACTGTTTTCAAGTTCGATGACTAACTTAGTCAACCGTGTTGATTTTGATTTTTAGTTTGACAGGGGTAAAAAAGTGTTTTATAATGAGTATGGGTTCAGTGAGTAGGTGGTCATATGGGTATACGAGAAGATAACAAGAAATTGACAAAAGAAAGAATACTAAAAAGCACAAAGTGGTTGTTACTTAATAACGGCTTTGTTAAAGTCTCAACAAAAGATATTGCTAGAGTTTCTGATGTAGCTCAAGGTAGTATATTTTTGCATTTTGGTACTAAAGACAATTTATTACATCATATTATTTCCTCTGACCTTACTTTATTGCAAACCGAGATTGAGGATAGAGTAGACTCTAAAAAGTCTCGTGAATCGTTTTTAGGTGACTTTCTTGATATATTAGGATTACATGAAAACATCCTTTCTAGAATATACAAGGATATATCTTACCTAAGTGATAATATAAGGAAAACTGTAGAACAGATAGAAGTAACACTAAAGAATAGATTATTTGACAATATTAGAAATCATCCTACAAAATCATTAAGTATTGTAGATTCATTTATTAATATAGATGCTTTTATAGCACAAGTTAAAATTAATCTGATAGAAAAAGAAGTTTTTACCGACTACAACAGCGTACTTAAGCAAAGAAGAGGTAAGTTAGTTAAACTGTATAGAACACTATTTGAGTAATGTTTGCTTTTTTTGTTTTTGTTTGATACTATGCTATAATAAATAAGGTTTGAAAAAAGGTGTGAAATTATGAAGAAATTTAAGAAGATCTTTTTTGGGACTTACATTAGAGGGTTTGTATTTAGCTATTTTATATTTTTAATGGCTGGAGCTACTTTACTTAAGTTACCAATGTCTATCCAAGATGGACAAACACTAAAATGGATTGATGCTATATTTGTTAGTGTTAGTGGAATGAGTACAACAGGACTTAGTACAATTGTTGTAATGGAGACCCTAACACCATTCGGACAGACCATATTAGCCTTTATACTACAATTTGGTGGTATTGGATTAATTATGTTTGTTGCTATTTTCTGGTTATTATCTAGAAAAAGAATTAGTTTTAGAGAACGTACAATGATTATGACAGATCAAAACCAAATTGGTAGAGCTGGAATTGTAGGTTTTATTAGAAATGTATTAATTATGATTTTAACGATAGAATTGATTGGTTTTACGATAATGACAGGGTATCTGCATTTCTTTACAGATTACTTTGAAACGTTTGGTGAAGCGGCATTTCAATCATTCTTCCTAACAATATCAATGTTTACTAACGCTGGATTTGATATATCACCAGGAGCTGATAGTCTGATGATGTATGGTGTAAATAACCCTTTAGGGCAAGATTACTTCATGCAATCTCTGGCAATGATCCTAATGATATTAGGTGCAATTGGATTTTGGCCACTTGCAGAGGTTAAACAATACTTTGGTGCCAAAAGAAGAAAAGAAAAATACGAGTTTAGTTTATTTACAAAGATTATTGTAAGTATGCACCTAGGTCTATGGATTGTTAGTGCAATATTTACATATGTAGTAGAAGTAAACGGTGCATTTGCAGGTATGGGATTCATGGACGGAGCATTTTATAGTTTATTCATGTCTCTAACAACAAGGAATGCTGGGTTTGCAACTATGGAAATGTCTAGTTTTGGCCCAACAATAAGAGCCTTTTACGGAATATTAATGTTTATAGGATCATCGCCTAATAGTGCCGGTGGTGGGATTAGAACAACTACATTCTTATTAACATTCTTATACATCTATTCATTTAGTAGAGGTAAAGAACAAGTAGTTATAAAAAAACGTAGTATTAAAGTAGAAGCTTTACAGAAATCTCTGATGGTTGTTATTGGTGCAGCTAGTTTAATTCTAGTAGCATTACTCATCATGACATATACAGAATCATTTTCAACAGAGAAGATATTCTTTGAAATAGCAAGTGCCTTTGGTACAACAGGATTAAGTCTTGGTATTACATCTGGATTAACAACGATAGGTAAGTTAACTATAATCGTTGTAATGTTCTGTGGACGTGTCGGAATTCTAGCATTACTATTAATGTTTAGAGGAGACAAACGAAGAGGTAATAATATCAAATATCCTGAGATGGATATAATAGTAGGATAAATAAAAACGGCTAATTTTAGCCGTTTTTTTTATTGTTTCTTAGTTGAGTCTCTATCTATCAATGTAACAGGTAATGTTTGATGTAATTCCTCTAATTCTTTTTTCCCTATTAATGTAAGTAAGTTTTCTACTGTCTGCATACCCATTTCTAAAATTGGTTGTGCGATAGTTGTAAGTCTTGGAATAAGAACTTCACTTAATTGAATATTATCATATCCTATTACTTGTACATCTGTAGGAATTTTATATCCAAGTCTCTGTAAGACACTTATTACATACATTGCGATAATATCACTACTACAGAATATACCATCTACATCCGGATGCTTTTTAATGAACATTTCAATATCTTTTAAATCTGGGACTCTAAAGTCTAAATCAAAGCTATTAACTTCAATATTGTGTTCATCCATTACTTGGTAGAACCCTCTAGCTCTATCAATTACTGTGATTAGTACACTAGGACCTCTAAAGTGAATAATTTTTTTTGCGTTTCCAGCAATTAATTTACGAGCAGCGATTTCTCCACCTTGTACGTTATCACTAGTTACAGAAGCAATTGATTTATCAATTATATGATCTATTGTAATAATTGGAATTTTTAGGTTCATATATGCTTTGGTACTTTGTGTGTTTGATACAATGATTAATCCATCTATGTTGTATTGACTAAAAACATTAATATATTTCTTCTCTATTTCGATATCATCTTTGGAATTGAATATCATTAACTTGTATCCTTTTTCCATGATATGATCCTCAATTGATTCAATCAATTCAGCGAAGAAATATGTAGATATATGAGGTACTATTAGTCCGATAATGTTTGAACGTTTACGGAATAACGACCTAGCTAACTCATTTGGGACATATCCTAATTCTTCAATAGCACTTTCAACGATTTTACGAGTTTCATGATTTACATACCCAGTATTGTTAATTACTCTAGATACAGTAGCTACACTAACATTTGATTTTTTTGCAACGTCTTTTATTGTTGGCATATATATCACTCCTATTTATTAACTTTATTATATCAAATTACTTTATTAAATTATACATAAAATGATATAATATCAATGATTGGAGTGAGATAGATGAGTATAGCTACAGAAAAAGATTTACGAAACTTATTTTTTTACCAGATATATGTTCGAAACCATACTGAAGAAGGTACATTTCAAGCATTAATTAAAGACCTGGATCGCATTAAGAATCTAGGTGTGGATTATGTATATTTAATCCCAATACATGAGATTGGTCAAAAACAAAAGAAAGGTGACTTAGGTTGCCCTTATTCAATAAAAGATTATCGTTCAATTAACCATGAATATGGTACTTTGAAAGATTTTGGTGATTTGGTTAAAGCGATTCATGATAAAGGGATGAAACTTATGATTGATGTTGTTTATAATCACACATCTCACGATAGTGTTTTGTTAGAGGAACATCCAGAATACTTCTACAAGAATGATAAAAATGAGTTTGCTAATAGAGTAGGAGATTGGTGGGACATAACTGATCTTGATTACACTAATGATATTGGTCTATGGGAAGAGTTGATTGATACTTTAGTTTACTGGTCTAAACAAGGTGTTGATGGGTTTAGATGGGATGTTACTAGTCTTCTACCATTTGAGTTTCTAGAGGAGGCACATGAAAGGCTTTTAAATGAAAACCCAGACACTTTATTCTTGAGTGAAAGTGTTCATGGTGGATTTGTTTCATATCTCCGTAACCAAGGATATGCATGTCTTAGTGAAAGCCAGATATATCAAGTGTTCGATATAGCGTACGATTATGATGTTCATCCATTCTTTGAAGGATATTTAAAAGGTGAAGTATCATTTAAAAGATATTCTGAAGAAGTAAAAAGACAAGAACAGGTTTATCCTGATAATTACGTAAAATTACGCAACTTAGAGAACCATGATTACGGTAGATTCGCACCAATGGTCAATAATGATATCAATAAGATAAATAATTGGACCGCCCTTACTTTCTTTCAAAAGGGAAGTACAATGATTTACGCAGGACAAGAGAGATTAGACAATAACAGACCATCACTATTTGATAAGGACTTGGTAAACTGGGATGGAGAAGATATATCTCCGTTAATTACAGTATTATCAAGTATTGTAAAAGATAAAACATTTAGTTATGGTTTCCACGATATTAGAATAACGGATAAAGACTTATTTATTGGTGAGTATAAATACCTAGATAAAACAGTAGTAGGAATCTTCAATGTCGGATTAGAAAAAGGAAGTTTTGATATCTCATTACCTGATGGAACATACTTAAATGTTATTACCAATAAGGAATTTCAAGTTAAAGACGGTATGATGGATCTTATAGAAGAACCAATCATTACGTGGGTTAAGTAGCGTGAAGCACTTCATAACCACTGTTTTAACGATATTATTTGCTTTTACTTTATCAGGGTGTAATAGTGATTTGGATTATAAAGATTTTAAAGATAACCAGTTAGACACTTTTGAGGATTTAGATAATATTACCGATGATTATCATTTTGTATATATTTATGATGGAGATTGTGATGATTGTGATCTTTTAAAATCAAGTGTTCTTGAATTTTTCGAGAATGATGAGAAAATACCATTTTATCTTTTAGATATTGAATCGATAAACGATTTACCCGAAGAAATCACAGATTCAGCACAACCACGTATTTACGTTTACTATCAAGGGGAAAAGATAGAACAATATATCGGAGAAGAGTATATTAATTTCTTTATTGATCGTTATGGTGATGTTGATATGAAGGATTATAAACACTTTATAGGACACATAGCATATTCTTTCCAAATGCTCGAAAGTATGCCAGATAGACGATATATGGCATATTACTACAGTGATGAATGTGGACATTGTCAAGAAGTAAAAAGCGATATAATTGATTTCCTAACGGATTATGATGATATGCCTTTCTATCTTCTAGACGTTGTAGATGCGCCAGATTCTACAGGTGTAGAAGGATTATCTGGAACACCTACGTTACTAATTATTAGTGATGGAATGATCACAGAAGCCTATGTAGGTAAAGAAAGAGTAAGAGAATACATTGCCAAATATGAAGAACTAGATTATGATGATTTTGAAGATCAACATATCTATACATATGAGGATGCTTTAACGATCGAACAAGATGCTTATATTCTTTATTACTACTTAGAGGGATGCCCTCATTGCCAAGCTGCAAAAGAAGATGTTTTAAAATGGGCACTTAAAAGAGGAATAAATGATGTTTACTTCATGAATGGTGCAACCATTGCACAAGCTGATAACATACCTACAGAGCTAATTGTACTTAATTCAGGAACGCCAATTCTAGTTGTAATGACAAATGGGAATTTTGCAGATGAGTACTATTCAGGTACAGAAGATGTATTAAACTATATAGAAGAATTAGGCGATGGAGAAATAACAACAAATAACTATACGCCATAAAACAAGGGGAAACCACATTTGTGGTTTTTCTTATGTTATAATAGGAACAGGTGATAAATATGAAACAAGTAGTAACAGTTATTGGTGCAGGACTAGCTGGAAGTGAAGCAAGTTACCAGCTAGCAAAAAGAGGGTTCCAAGTGAAACTCTATGAAATGAGGCCTACAAAATTAACTCCAGCTCATAAAACTAGCGGATTCGCTGAACTAGTATGTTCAAATAGTTTTAGAGGTGCAAGTTTAGAAAATGCAGTAGGGTTATTAAAAGAAGAAATGAGAATGTTAGATTCTCTTATAATTAGATGTGCAGAGCAAACGCAAGTACCTGCGGGTGGAGCACTTGCAGTAGACAGAGATTTGTTTAGTGAATTAGTAACAAAAGAGATTAAAAGCAATCCGAATATAGAAGTGATAGAAGAAGAAATAACATCAATCCCAGAAGGTCCTGTTATTATAGCTTCTGGGCCTCTAACTAGCGATGCATTAAGTGAAGCAATCAAAGGATTAATCGACGAAGAATATCTTTATTTCTTTGATGCAGCAGCACCAATTGTTGAGTTAGATAGTATCAATATGGATATATGTTATAAGAAGAGTAGATATGATAAAGGAGAAGCTGCATATATAAATTGTCCAATGAATGAAGACCAATTTAATGCATGGTATAACGAAGTTGTTACTGCGGACGCAGTACAAGTAAAAGACTTTGAATTTATTGTATTTGAAGGTTGTATGCCTTTTGAAGAAATCGCAAGAAGAGGAAGACAAACGCTACTGTTTGGTCCAATGAAACCAGTTGGTTTAGAACAACCAAATGGTAAAAGACCATACGCAGTCGTTCAATTACGACAAGATAATAAAGAAGGTACTTTGTTCAACATTGTTGGATTCCAAACACATTTAACATTTGGAGAACAAAAAAGAATTATAAGAATGGTACCTGGATTAGAAAAAGCAAACATCGTACGTTATGGTGTAATGCATAGAAATACATTTATAAACAGCCCTAAATTACTAACAAGAAACTACCAATTACGTTCAAATCCAAACATCCATTTTGCTGGACAAATCACAGGTGTTGAAGGATACGTAGAGAGCGCCGGTAGTGGATTAATATCAAGTATCGCACTTGCTAGAAGACTGCAAGATAAAGAAGAAATAGTATTCCCTCAAACAACAATCATCGGAAGTGAATCACATTATATATCACACGCATCTATGTCTGATTTTCAACCAATGAATGCCAATTATGGAATCCTACAAAAACTTGATTTCAAACACAAGAAAAAAGAACGTAAAATGTTCTATAAAGAACGATCATTAAAACTGATGAAAGACATTGTAGAAAAACTAGAGAATTAAGGTGTAGTTATGGCAAACAGTGAAGTAATCAATCTATTTAAAGAGTACCTACAAAATGAAAAAGGATATAGTGAACACACAGTAACATCTTACAAAGACGACATATTCACCCTTATCCATTTTCTAGACAACGAACAATTCGGAGACATCCTTACCGTTTCTCCACGAATTGCTCGCTTTTACATCGCCACACTTCACGAATCATATTCCCCTTCATCAATAGCCAGAAAAATCTCTTCTCTTAGAAGTTTATTCAACTTCTTAGTCAAGGATGGGTTGATGAGAGAAAATCCATTCAACGACGTAGAATTGCCTAAAAAAGAGAAAAGACTACCTAAGTTCATCTACCCTGAAGAAATAAAACAGATTATTGAATCAATAGACCTAACAAAACCTATTGATAGAAGAAACAAACTTATAATTGAATTGTTATATGGGACAGGTGTACGTGTTAGTGAACTCTGCGCTATAAAACTGAGTGATATTGATTATTCACAATCATTAATATTGATTCATGGAAAAGGATCGAAGGACCGATTTGTACCAATACATGATAACCTTCTAACCGAAATCCAAGAATACGTTATAACTGTTAGACAAGAATTCATAAAAAGAAACAAAACAACACATCCTAAAACGCTATTCCTTAATTTTAAAGGAACAGAATTAGGAGACCGTGGTGTACGCTTAATCATAAACAAAATCATAACCGAATCAGGAGAGTCTTTGAAAATCTCTCCCCACACTCTTAGACATACTTTTGCGACGCATTTGTTGAACAATGGAGCAGACCTAAGGTCTGTCCAAGAATTGCTTGGACATAGCCATTTATCAAGCACACAGATATATACAAATGTAACAAAAGAAAAGCTGAAAGAAGAGTACATGAAAGCACATCCAAGAGCTAGAAAAAAATAGCGGTTATTCGTACAGTTTTACTACATAAAAATAAGATAGAATTTTCTATCTTTTTTTAATGAAAAACTTTTCACTACAAGTAAGCGTTTTTATGTTAAAATAGATTAAGGAGTGATATATAGTGAACATTGAAAAAAGAACTAAAAGAGTAAACGAAGTTAGACAAAGTGGATTCGTACCAGGTATCATTTATGGTAAAGATTTCCCTGCTACTTCCGTGCAAGTTCCAGCGCTAGAATTTACTAGAGCAATTGAACAATTTGGAACAAGCAAGACTTTTTCAATTTTACTTGATGGCAAAAAACACATTGTATACGTTAGGGAGTATCAGAATGTTTATATGGATCACAATTCTTATTCTCATTTTGATTTAGTAAAAGTATCGCAGGACGATACACTACAATCAAACGTATCATTGCATTTCATTGGAAAAGAACAATT
This sequence comes from Candidatus Izemoplasma sp., assembly GCF_982632705.1. NCBI lineage: Bacteria > Bacillati > Mycoplasmatota > Mollicutes > Candidatus Izemoplasmatales > Candidatus Izemoplasmataceae > Candidatus Izemoplasma > Candidatus Izemoplasma sp. Next base: position 12,934 of record NZ_CEXEES010000028.1, read on the forward strand.
CACAAAATCTAGGTATGTATTTACAACTAACTTAGATGAAGTAGAAGTAGAGTATAATGTAGGTAGCGGAATATCATATTTAGAAGTAAATGTTGATGCACTTACAGAAGACACACCAATTTATGTAAAAGACTTAGAAACACCTAAAGGAATCAAAGTATTAAATGATCCTGAACAAATAGTATGTAGTCTGAATCCACCGACAGTTATTAAAGAAGAAGTAGACGAAGATGAACAAGAAGGATACGAACCAGAATTAGTAGAATAAAAGCGCATATTTTATGTGCTTTTTGTTTTATGATATACTTAAACTGAGGTGATAGATTTGAAATATGAAATAATAGAGGAAAAAAAGCGTTTATTTTATGGGGTAACTCATCCTGTTGATATGGAGAAAATCACAGATACTAACTTTGGTGATATATGGGATGAAACAATGAAACTTCCACATCAAGAAAAGTACAATTCATCAAGATCCTCGATAGGACTAGAAGTATACGGCCCAGAATTCATGGCAACAAAGCGGTTCACTTACAGCGCTTTGATACCAATTGATTCTACCGACGGATTAAAACTGAGTATGTTAACAGAACTACCCGAAGGCAAATACATAAGATTTGAAACAACGTTTGAGGAGTTGCCAAAAGGTGCGATAAAAAAAGTATATGATTTTATTGAACAAAATCAGATACCTGTTTTTAAAGGGTTTGACTATGAAGAGTATCCACCTTTGTTCAATCACACTAATCCAAAAAGTACTGTTTACATTGTGTTTAGATATAATGAATTAGAAGAGTAAATCTCTTCTTTTTTATAGGACAAATAGTTCCTATATATATTTTATATGCTGTTGTATAATTAAGTAGGTGATAAATATGAGAAATTTAGACAATGAATTAAAAAAGTTGATTGAGTTTGCAGAAAGCAATGACAATATTCGAGCACTGGTATTACAAGGTAGCTATGTGAATACTAATGCTCCAATAGATGATTTTAGCGATTTGGATCCTTTGTTCTATTGTAATGATGTAACGGAGTTTACTAGTACTAACGAATGGAAATCATATTTTGGAAATGTGATTTCATTCTTCAGTGACGAATGGGGAGAAGAAGACGCAAAAGCCTATACTAGATTAACTATTTATGATGATGGATTCAAAATAGATTTTGGATTCCAAGATGTTTCATTAGCGAAAAACGCGAATGATATGCAGTTATATAAAGTATATCTAGATAAAGACAACATTGTCCCAAAGCCAGAAGTGACAGATGAGCGTAAGTTTTACATAAAAAAACCATTGGAGCAAGAATTTCAAGATATACTACGTGATTTCTTCTTTGATAGTAGTTATGTTGTTAAGACGATTTATAGAGATGAAATTACATTTAATCAATATATGATGTACATCCTTCATAAAAAGATAAATAGTTTACTATCTTGGTACGTTGGTACAAAACATGATTTCAAAGTAAATGTTGGAGTCTACAACAGATATATCAAGCAATACCTAACAAAAGATGAATGGAACATGCTTCAAGAAACGTATTCAAGTGGAGACAAAGAAGAAGTATACAATGCACTTCTATCATCATTTGATTTTGTACGTTACTTAGGACTAAGAATCGCTGAGAAATTAAACTTTGATTACCCAATGAAACATGATCAAGACATGCTTGATTACTGTAAAAAAATAAAACAAGAGTATTTATAGGAGGTTTTTATGGATTACTTCAATACGTATGATGTAAACAAATCAATAGATGAGATGAATGGAAAAATAAAAGAAATGAGAAATACAGGGAATGCTTTAGTGTATAGCATACCTCTATTTCTAATATCTGTAGGTGTATTATTATACTTCTATGTACTTGAGGAACTTTGGTTTTTAAGTATATTTGCTGGAGTCTCATTATTCTTATTCATATTAGGACAACTTATCAAGAACGTTAGTATAAGACACCTAACAATGAACAAACTTCTAAACAGTGAGGCTATAAACCAATACAATAGTGAACATGAAACAAATGTAACGTACACGTACAACCCAAAAAATTCAAAAACATTCAATGAAAACATGGGACTGTTTACTAGATACAGCTCAGCATCCATAAAATATCAAATAAAACTTGATTCAAAAACAAAACTTATCTTTACTACAATTCAAACAAATAGTGGTAATTCAAATCAAATACACTTTTCAGGAATCTATTTAATTTTTGATGAAGAAGGGTATACAAACTTCCAAGTAAGAACAAACGGAAAACCTCATCAAAAAGGAAAAAAATTCATAAAAGAAGAACGAGAAGACATCAAATTATTTAAACTTGAAAATGAAGATAGAATCAGATTTAACTACAATGCAGTTTTAAGTAAATTAGAGGAGTACAAGAAAAAGTATATCGCTTCAAATGGCGCAGAAGTCCACATCGCATTTAGCAAGTTCAAAACAACGTATAAACATAAAAATGTGGATTACGAGAACTTTAGAGAATACTATCATCAGATAGAAAGCTTACTAAACCTAGTCTTTCAAATAAAAGATGTTGTGAATCAATAAAAAAGGATGCATTTTTTGCATCTTTTTTAGTATAATTGAAACAGGTGATTATATGTTGAACTGGACCAAAAAACAAGCTAGAGAATTCTTAGTAAATTATCAAATGATAAACACGAAGAATTCAATTAAAGGAATCGAGGGAATCTCGGTTATTTTTGATCGATTACAATCTATTCAAAAGGATCCACTTGATGTTGTTGGACGAAACGCAGATCTTGTACTGCAGGCTAGATTAGATAACTACAAAAAATATGAGATAAATGACTATCTATACAAAGACAGAATTCTGTTTGATGGTTGGGATAAAATGATGGCCATTTATAAAACAGAGGACTATCCTTTATTTGCACATATCAGGGAAGCAAGATCCTTATCAGAAATAAACACATTACAACATCGTCTTCAGATACATGCTTTAGATTATATAGATGAAATTCTCGAACTTATAACAGAAGGTCCAAAATACTCAAAAGATATTTCACTTGGTGGTAGTAAGAAACACCACTGGGGGCAAATGAAAGTAAGTAGTGCTGCGCTTGATTACTTGTTCTTCAGAGGTGATGTTTCAGTTAGAGACAGAAAAAACCAACAGAAACAATATGATTTAACAGTAAATCTAATAGGTAGTTTATCAAGTGAACAAACACCATTTAAGACAGATAAAGAGTTTGCCTTATATTACTTATTAAGAAGAATCAAAGCTCTCGGATTGGCTTCAAATAAATCAGGTGTTCATATGAGTGGAGCATTTATAAGAAAGAAAACAGAACGAGAGAGCTTGCTTAAAGACCTTTTATCAAACTCATTGATTGAAGAAGTCCAAATAGAAGGGTTAAATGAAATATACTATATACCCAAAGATGCTGACAAAATAGATGTTGAAATACAAGACAAAGTAACTTTCATCGCACCACTAGACAACTTAATCTGGGATAGAAACCTTATACATGATGTATTCGATTTCTACTATAGATGGGAAGTGTACACCCCTTTAAAGAAAAGAGTATATGGGTATTATGTATTACCTATACTTTATAAATCAGATATAGTTGGACGAATAGAGTTTGATAAACATAGAGGGAAAGAACCACTAACAATTAAAAACATTTGGTTAGAAGAACATATCAAAAAAACAAAGAAGCTTGATCAAAAAATACAACAAGCTATAAACCGATTTACCAAATACGTAAAAGCAAATCGAAAAGAGATTTAACCCTCTTTTTGATTTTTTTATTTTTTATATTGTTTGTAGATGAAATCAAGATTTGTTTTTGGTATAATGTATTGAAAATACAAGGAGTGAGACCATGAGATTAACTAAGAAAGTATTTTACGATTTAGGAATATATATGATTGGATTTGGAATCATTGTAGGTATGATTTTTCCAGTGTTCACTAGAATAATTGGTATACCATCAAAGTATGTTGATATTATGTTTATTGTTGCGACTTTGTTCGCTGGAATAATCGTTGGTGTTGTTAACATCCTACTTGCTAAATTTGTTGTTGGAAGAAGATTGAAAATCTTATCAGCAAGAATGAAATATGTTAATAAGAATTTAGAGAACGTAAATGATATGAATGCTGAAGAATGTTTAGATAAATGTATGATTCCAGTGGATAGTACAGATGAAATTGGAGAATCAAGTGAATCTTTCAACAACTTGGTAAAAGCATTTTTAAGTACACTAAATAGTGAATCAAGTATTCGCAATTTCACAGAAATATTTACAAACGAATTAGACCTAGGAAAATTGAGTGAAAAAGCACTAACTCACTTAATAGGATACACCGGTGCAACAGCTGGTGTTGTTCTTATAGATAAGGGTGGAGAGATTGAAGTATCATATTCTCACCTTATTAAAGATCCTGACAAATTAACAACACAAGAAATAGTTCATAAATGCTTTACAAACAAAAAGAGAGTATATTTTGAATTAACGGGGAATGTTGTAATTGAAGCAGGCCTTGTTGATTTTCAACCCAATGCAATATTGTTAGAACCGATTGTCTACAAAGGTGAAGTTCTTGGCGCAATATTATTAGCGTCTGTCAAACATTTTGAAGAACACATATTAAATGAGTTGAATGTATATACACACGGATTATCACTGGGTATGCACAATGCCATTATTCATGATAAATTAGAACAGTTAGCCATTTTAGACCCATTAACTAAGATATATAATAGAAGGTTCGGTATGGAGCGTTTAAAAGAAGAATATGGACGTTGCTTAAGAACCAATGATCCTCTTGGAGTTTTAATGCTTGATATTGATTACTTTAAAAAAGTGAATGATACATACGGTCATATAATTGGTGATCAAGTATTAATCGCAATCGCAAACATCATTAAATCTAATATTAGAAAAGGTGATATTTTAGTAAGATATGGTGGAGAAGAATTTCTTGCATTATTGCCCGGAGCTTCAAGAGCTGGCTTAGTACATCTTGCTGAGAAGATAAGAAGATATGTAGAAGAACACTCAATCAAACATAATGATCAAGATATTAAAGTTACAATCTCTATAGGAGGAACTAGCTTCCCTGAATACAGTCCAGAAGAACTAGAGGGATTGATTCAAAAAGCAGATGAATCTCTATATGTTTCAAAAGATACAGGTAGAAACAAAAGCACAATAGTTTAAAGGAAGTCGCAAGACTTCTTTTTGTTTACCTATGTTCTATGGTAGAATTATATAAACAAGTTTTTTCTAAAGGGGGCATACAATGGATACTATTATGAATTTTCTTCTTCAAAAGTATGAAAGAGTAAACAAGCAGGATAAAAAGAAAGCTAGACTTTATTTCTATCTGATAGGTATACTGTTCATCCATTCAACTTTAGTTCTTATACTTGCACTGTTTATACCCCATGATTCAGTAGAACTATTGTACACATTTTTATCAATTGCTGTATACGCATTATTAGGTGGGTTATTATTCAATAACAAGCTAAATACAACTTTATATCTGTTTTCAGTATTTGCGATTGCTAGAAGTGTTTATTTGATATCGATGAGTGAGTATCTTATCTTTTTTACTTTCTTAACAGTGGTAATATTATTTGTTGGATTATTTCAACTATCTAAAAAGCATTATTATAGTATCTTATCAATACCTGTTCTTCTTTTATTTGGAGGAACATATTACTCTGTAGTTACGTATACACTGACAGATACGGAATTGTTTATGCTTATTGAATCAGGATTATATCTGTTAGTAACAATTACCTTTATGTATTTGTTTTCTATTCTTCTTAACTCTGAGATTACTAAATCAAAGAAACTTCACGAGAAATCTACCGTGGGGTTGCTAATGAAAGCACACCAAAGAAGAACACAAGATAAAATAAATACAAAAAAAGCAGTAGATAGTAGAACAACTCTTCTAATAGTTGGTATAGATCAATATCACGAAATAAATGATGAATATGGCGTTGATAATGGAGACAACTTATTAAAAGAAGTAATTAATATTATTAGAAATAAAATAAGAATTGATGATTACATCATAAGATGGAATCATGAAGACTTTTTAGTAGTGTTGAATTTTACTCCAATTTCAAATGCCAGTATTGTAGCTGAAAAGATAAGAAAAGTTATTTCTACAAGCGAGTTCGATTTCCTTAAGAAGAAAGTCACTGTAAGTATTGCCTGTGTTGCAAATAGAAACACAATGCAAGAAACAATAGAAAAAGCAGAAAAATTATTACAGAAAAATAAAACGTTTAAAAAGGATCATGTGGAATTAGATTTTAACTAGAGGTGAATTATGAACATAACAATTATTTCAGTCGGAAAAATCAAAGAAAAATACCTTGTTGAAGGTATCAATGAATATTCAAAAAGATTATCTAAATACTGTAATCTTAGTTTTATAGAAATACCAGATGAAAAAGCACCAGAGAAACTGAGTATCAAAGATATTGAGTTAATCAAAATCAAAGAAGGTAGCAAAATATTATTAAAACTACCAAAAGACTCTTATATTGTTCCACTATGTATAGAAGGGAAACAAGTCTCATCAACAGAACTTGCAAGTAAGGTAGAAGATATCAAAACGTATCATAGTTCACATATCACTTTCGTGATTGGTGGCTCTAATGGTTTATCAAGGGAAGTAATAAACAAAGCTAGTTTTAAACTATCGTTTAGTAAAATGACTTTTCCACACCAATTAATGAAAATGATCCTTTTAGAACAAGTATATCGTTCGTTTAGAATAAACAACAACGAGCCGTATCACAAGTAATTGCAACTAATGATATGCACTACATAACAAAGCCCTTTTGGGCTTTTTGTTTACAAAAAAAGCAAGCATATTTATGCCTGCTATAATAGAAATCCAATTACTAAAAGTATTGATAGGATAAAGATTCTAACAAATGGTAAATGAAATGCTAACTTTGTAGGGAATACGTCGGTTTTTTTAAGCGCAGCCCATTTATATTTATCAAGCTCAGGATCAGAAAAGTTTATAATCATTTTAAGCATATCTCTCCTGCTTCGATATCTAATGATACCTACATCATCCCATTCTGAATCACTCTCTTGAATAAATGATCCAGTAATTTTTGTCATCATAACTGGATGACCAGCTCTTTTAAATAATTCTTTAACGATACCCTTTGAGTATATTTTATGAGCTTCCATTGGAGTCATTTGAAGTTCTTCATTATACTCAGTATTATACTTCATTAAGTTAACCATATAGAATGATCTACCATCATCGCTTTTGCATAGTGTTCTTAGTTGATTAATAATAGTAGACTCTTCATCTGCGTTATGCTGTTCTTTTATTTTTTCAATTAGTTCATCAATTTCCTTCTCTGATAAAGGTTTTGATTTCCCCCCATACCATAATAAGAAAATTAGAGATGTTACTGCAAAGAATACGATTCCATAAATACTCATTTTATGCCTCCTTTAAAGTTGGTTTGCTTGATTTGTACTTTTTAACAAATGGTATTATCATTACAACTGCAAGAATGAATGTTAAAACATCAGCTATTGGCTGTGCTAGAAGTACACCATCTATACCAATTATACCAGGTAATATGAGAATTATTGGTATAAAGAAAATTCCTTGTCTTGTAACACTTAGAATTAATGACTCTTTTCCTTTCCCAATGGTTGCATAAAACATGGTGATTGTATTTGTGATACCTAGAGACAATATACCTATAGAATAATATCGTAGTCCTTTAGTGCCTAATTCTGTAATATAAACTCCTTGTTTAAATATACCGAATATTGATTCTCCAAAGAAGAAAAACAAAATAAACGTGATAATACCAACTATATTGCATA
>NZ_CEXEES010000029.1:0-19504 GCF_982632705.1 Candidatus Izemoplasma sp.
CAAACAAATTAATGAGGAAAGCATTCCTTCCAAATAACATCAAATGGAAAACCAATGCAATATCTAAATTCGAAGATGCCACAATTCAGTTACTGCAATATAAAAAGCTCATAAAATGAGCTTTTTTTATATGATAAATGTTTTTATGTTTGATGCCTGTGCATATTCAGAATACAAATTCTTTGCAGTTTCTAATTCAGATTCTAATGATTCTTTACCTGAAAATGAAATAATCAATAGTAAGATACTATTAGTTTCATCGGTTATCATTGTACGAGTTGTATCACTCGTAACAGAACCAAATGGACCAATCGCATCTTCATATAAAGGGATATTGGTTAAGTTTAAACTTCCACGTCCTATACCTTCATACTTATCAGTTTCCTTACCTAGGCGAATCAAAACATCACCTTGGATGTTATCTTTATCTAGTACCGCAATACTTTTTCTAGTTTTTATGCTCAATATGTTTCCTAAATCAACAACATTGTTAATACGATATAGTTTATTTCCTTTGGATAATCTTCGGTACAAACTTTCAACAGCTAGCCTGTATCTTGAAGGATCTTTACCATATGTTTTATATGCATTTCTACCGTCAATAATCACTGGTAAGTTTACTACATCTTTAATATCAATTGAATCATTGATGTCTTGTTCTAGTTTTTCAATCAATCCATCAACTTTAGGTTCTCTATAAATTGACACAGTTGCTTCAAGTACACCAACGTAAAAGTTAGGTGTTTTTTCCTTTAAAACTGAATCTATTTTTATATTCATTATTTGGCTAAACGTACAGCGTCTCTTGCGATAACAACTTCTTCATTTGTTGGAAGTAAGTATAGTTTAATTTTTGAATCATCTGTGCTAATTAATCGTTCTTCTCCACGAACAAAATTACGTTCCTCGTCAATCTTAACACCTAGGGCGTGTAATCGTTTTGCGACAAGTTGTCTTGTGAATATTGCATTTTCTCCAACACCAGCTGTAAAACAAATTGCATCACAACCACCCATAGTTACATAATATGCTGCAATATAATCACAAATCATTTTAACTTGTTTTTTGACTGCCAAGAAGCTTTTTTTGTCTCCATTATGTGATGCAGTCCATAAATCTCTACTATCACTACTATTTTCACTCACTCCAATATAACCAGAGTTTTTATTTAAATCAGTTATTACTTCATTGATTGTTTTGTTTTCTTTTGTCATTATGTATTCTACAATCGCAGGATCAATATCCCCTGATCTTGTACCCATCATAATTCCAGCAAGTGGTGTGAACCCCATTGATGTATCAACACTTTTACCACCATCAACTGCACATAAACTAGCACCGTTTCCAAGGTGTAAGACGATTGTTTTTGTATCTTTGATATCTTTACCTAAAAGTTCAGCGGCACGTTCTGAGACAAATCTATGACTTGTACCATGGAACCCGTACTTACGTACACCATAGTCTTTATACCATTTGTAAGGTACTCCATATAGATATGAATCCTCTTCCATCGTTTGATGGAACGCAGTATCAAATACAGCAACACCTTTTATATGTGGTAATGCTTTTTGAAATGCTCTAATCCCAGTTAGGTTCGCTGGGTTATGAAGTGGAGCTAGATCACTCACATCTTCAATTGCTTTTATCACTTCATCAGTGATCTCAACACTATCACTAAATTGTTCTCCACCATGTACAACTCTATGTCCAACTCCATCGATTTCATCGATTGTTTTTACTACTTCTAAATCAACCAACTTGCTTAATAATAAATCAACAGCAACTGTATGATTTGGAACATCAATCTTTTCTTCAATTTTTTTTCCGTTTATTTTGATTTTGATTACTGAATTGTCAATACCAATTCTTTCTACAACACCTGAAACTAAAACAGTTTCTTTAGGCATTTCTAACAACTGAAATTTAAGGGATGAACTCCCTGCATTCACTGCGATAACTTTCATCGTATCAGCTCCTTTTTCTCCACATAAAATTGTATCATATCACTAGTTAAAAATCACTAGTAAAACAAAAAAATAGGCTAAGCCTATTTTATTGTAGATTTATTTCTTCCTGTTTGTTTTGATTGGTACATATAATTATCTGCTCGTTCTATCAATTCATTCATCGTTTCACCATTTGTATATACTGTTCCACCAATAGATACTGTAACGCTGATTGAGATTTCAGTATTATGATCGTACACGCTACTCGCACATAACAACCTTAGTTTCTCCGCAAGGATTTTCAAGCTCTTTTCATCCACACGTCTTACAACTGCGATGAATTCTTCTCCACCCCATCGACCAACAATATCGTCACCACGTAAATTTGATTTTATAGTTGCGGCGATTGTTTTTAATACTCCGTCACCAACTATATGTCCGTACGTATCGTTAACATTTTTAAACAGATCGATATCAAAAAATAAGACTCCAAATGCAACGTCAAATTTATCGTTTTCTCTGATTACATTTTCAAGATGAAAATCCAAATATCTTCTATTGTATATTTCAGTTAAAGGATCCACTACTAGAAGTTCTTTTAGTTTTCTGTTTTCTTCAAAATTATCTTTTTTAAATCTACTATCGGTAAATACTTCAATAGATGCAACAATGTTTCCTTCATTATCATATAATGGCATAGTTTTTACTGACACTGGTACCCTATGTCCTAATTTATGATGCAGAAAAACATCATTTTCATTTATTTCACCTGTTTGAAGAGTATGGTGTAAGGGGCATCCATTGTGACACAATTCATTCCCATTTGAATCAACGTGTCTTAATATATTATTGTAGCAGTGAGCATTTACAACTTCTTTACTCATGTACCCTGTAATCTTCTCAGCACCCGAATTCCAGAAAACAATCTTTCGGTTCGAATCAACCACATAAACACCTTCATACAAGTTCTTTATTATGCTATCAAAATCCATATTATACATATATAACACCTACCTATTCGATAAACCAAAGATTTCTGTTGCCACTTCTTTATTTACTTCTATTACTTGTCCAACATTACCTAAACCTAATGCGTTGTTAACAAGTAATTCTATACTATCATCGTTTACTTCTATTTCAGGTTTCATAGATACATTTGCTCCCCATGAAACAAATAAACTATCTAATCTATCTAAGACTTTAGAATACTCTAACCCATAGAATAATTCTCTACCAAGAATATCTAATCTCATTTTCATAACTTCTTTATTATATTTCAGTGCTACTCTTGCCCAATTTGTAAACAACATCGCAAGTGCATAACCATGAGTTATTCCATATTCCTTAGTAATTGCATAGCTAAGTCTATGTGTCGCCCAATCTCCAACTTTGTCAACACCAAGTATCCAATTTAATCCTATCGTTGAAGCCCAAGATAAGTTTGATCTAACCTCATAACTATTCTCACCAGCAATATATTTGTTTGTATTTTCTATAACAGATTTTATAACACCAATACTCATTAAATCAGATGTCATAGTATTTGATGTTGGACTCATAAACTGTTCTAATATATGCATAATAATATCAATACTACCCGCAATGGTATGATGTCTGTTTACTGTAAGTGTATAAGTAGGATCAATAATAGTGAACTTAGGTATACTAATTGGATACCCAACACTTCTTTTTTCTCCAGTTTCGTCATTGCTGATAACACTATTCCCATTAGTCTCTGTCCCTGTTGCAGCCAATGTGATGATTGCTCCAATTGGCAAAGATTTAAATGAATCACCTTTTCTTAAATACACATCCCAGATATCACCTTCAAAGTATACACCAAAGCCAATTGCCTTGGCACAGTCAATCACTGAGCCACCACCTGCAGCGATAATGAAATCTACATTATTGCTTTTACATATTTCAATTCCAGATCTGACACTAGAAACATCAGGATTTGGTTTCACATTCTTTTCTTCAAATACAGCAATATCCAAATCATTACAAATTGAAATTATATCACTATATAATCCACTCTTAACAATTGAACTTTTACCATATACTAACAATACGTTTTTAGCGTTACTTTCTAGTAATTCGTCTTTCAGTTTAACTATCTGTTTTTCTCCAAAAATTATCTTTGTTGGAGAGTTGTAAATGAAATTTTTCATATGCACACCTCGTTAGAACCATTATAACATAAACCAGTAATTTTTTTTGTTTTTTCTTGACCTTACCGCTACGTTAAGGTTTATAATGTAATTGGGTGATAATATGTATAAAATAAAAGAGATATCAAAAATGTCAGGTGTAACCACAAGAACACTAAGACATTACGATGAATTAGGTTTACTTAGTCCAAAAAGAGATAAAGATTCTTTGTACAGATTATATGATGAAGACAATGTAAATACTTTGCAATCCATATTGTTCTATAGGGAACTTGGATATGAATTAAAAGAGATAAAAGATATCATTTCAGAAAGTAACTTTGATATAATTGAATCACTAAATGAAATGGAAGATAAGCTTGAATCAAAAATAGAATCATATAAGAAAATACTTAAAACAATAAAGGACACAATTCAATTAAAGAAAGGAAATATAGAAATGTCAAACAATAAAAAATTCGAAGCATTCAAAGAAGCAAAATTAAAAGAAAACAATGATAAGTACGGAATAGAGTTAGAAGAAAAATACGATAAAAAATTTATGCAACAAGCCAATCAAAAATATAAGAATAAAACTGAATCTGAAATGAATCAACACAACACATTCACAGATCAAATGCACTCTGTAATGATTCAGGCAATCAAAGAAAATGATTCAAGCAGTGAGTTATCAATGAAGATGTGCGAGATGCATAAGCAGTGGTTACTGTTCTACTGGCCAACCTACACAAAAGAGGCACATTTATCTCTTACTGAAATGTACACACAAGACGAACGTTTTACTAAATATTATGATAATATTCACCCAGGATTAGCTAAGTTCCTATTCAAAGCAATGAATGTATTTATGAGTAAATAAAAAAGACAATTTCTTGTCTTTTTTTATTATGGTACCAGTAGCCGGAGTCGAACCGGCACGACCTTTCGGTCATTGGATTTTGAATCCAACGCGTCTACCAATTCCACCATACTGGCAACTGCATATTTATTATACTATAAAACTGAAGTTTTGAAACAAAAAAAATAGCATAGATTTCTATGCTATAAATTTATTTCTGTTCCTGTTTTAATTCTTTGCAAAGAATCCTTCATACGCTGTTTTAAATCCAAGTATGCTTCATCTCCGGTACAATGCCCTGTATAGTAGGTTACTTTGCCCTTTGTAGTCATCTTCTCACTAAAGTCATCTAAATACATCGTTTGTCTTAAGTTTGAAGAATCATAATGTGAAAAATGGAATCCAGCAACAACTGCAGAGAACGGTTTTTTCTCTTTCAATTCAATTGAATCGATAATATTTTCAATACCTTTATGTGAACAACCACTAAATAATACTTTGCTTTTCCCACCATATAACACAAGGTAGATTTCATGATCAAAATCATCTTGGACAAATCCATCAATTGGATCTTTCTTCAATAGAGTATCATCTTTTATGATTTGATCTACGGCTTTTACGTTGTGGTATATCTTTATCCCATTATCTATCTTTATATCATCATTCACCATAACTAGTCTTCTTGAAAAGACTGGTTTTCTTATACCAATTGGTAAATAAATCTTCTTGAAATTCTTATATAATTTTTGAAAAGCTGTTTCTTGAATATATACTTTTGCCTTTTTGTTTTTTCTCAAAAACTTACTAATTCCTCTTCCATGATCACGATGTCCATGGGAGATAATTAGATAATCTACATCCTTAATATCTACACCAAGTTTTTTGGCATTCTTGATATATTGGTTTCCTGGACCAATATCAAACAGTATTTTTCTGTGATTGTGTTCAATATAAAGACTTAATCCATGTGCAGATTTTAAATCGTTTCTGATTGAATCATTTTCCAATAAAGTCACTATTCTCACAACATCCATCTCCTTATTATATAAAAAGACCCATTAGGGCCTATTTATTCTCTAGTTTGTCAATCATCATCTTGTATCCTTTAGGTCCATACATGTAAGACTTAGAGATTTTTGATATGGTAGCTGCACTAATCCCTGTCTCTTTTTCTATTTCCTGATATGTCATTTTATTATGAATCATTTTGGCAACCATTAATCGTTGTCCGAACGCTTCAATTTCATTTATTGTACATAAATCATCAAAGAAACGATAACACTCTTCAATTGAATCTAATGAAAGAATGGCTTCAAATAATTTATCTATTTGTTCGTTTTGAACTTTATAATGATAACTCATAGTATCACCTCGATTATTATTATAACACACGAAAAAAGATAACTTTTACATTTTTTTTGATTTTTTCCATAAAAAACCACTATTTGATTGTTATATATGTGAAAAATAAAAAAAACGGAGGAATTAAAAATGAAAAAATTAAGTATTTTATTGTTTGCTGCAGTTGCAGCATTAACATTATCTGCATGTACAGGTAATGAAGCAGAAGTTCAAGGGTATTATGTATCGGTAGATATTAACCCATCAATAGAATTCGTTGTCGATGGTGAGGATAATGTGGAGTCATATATTTTCCTTAATGAAGATGCAGCTATCCTGTGTTCAGATTTAGACTTCATAGGTATGAACATTGATGACGCAGTAGAATTATTTGTTCAAACTGCCACAGAAGCTGGATACATTGATCCTGAAGGTGAAGAAAACGCAGTATTAATTACTGTACTAGGTGAAGATGGCGATGAAGAGAATTTAGACAGAGTAAGAAGTAGAATTCACGAACGTTTAAATAGACATTTCGCAAGAAGATTCATCAACGCAGTTGTATTAAGCGAAGATTTTACACAAGAAGATTTATTACTTCAAGCAGATGAACTAGGTGTGTCAGCTGGTAAACTTAAACTGGCTTTAGCCGCTCAACTTAGCGATGACACTCTAGTATTAGAAGAATTACTAGAAATGCCTGTTAAAGACATTTTAGCAATTGTTAGAGAAATTCATGGAGAAGAATTACAAGAGTTCAAAGATGGAAAAATGGAGCAATTCAGAGAAAGAAAACAAGAACGAATTGATCAGTACAAAGAAAGAGTAGATAACTACATCAATGAACATCCAGAATTGACAGATGAAGAAATAGAAGAATTAATTCAAAATGCTAGAGAACAGTTTAGACATGAAACAAGAAATCGCTGGCAAGAACGAAAAGAAGAATGGCAAAACAAAAGAGATCAAGAAGAGTGCGAAGAAGATTGCACTGAAGTATAAACGGTAATAATTTCAAATTAGGGTAGAACCCCTTCTACCCTTCCCTTCCTATCCCTAAAGAGTTATGATACAATCTAATATGAGGTGGTATTATGACCAACAAAGAACTATTCAAAATTATCAAAGCCCTCAAGAAGAATGAAATGGAGGGTTTTGATCAGTTGTATTATGCAACAAAAGATATTGTATACTATACAATACTAGCAATTATGAAGGACCCTTCTCTTAGTGAAGACATCATGCAAGATACTTACCTCACTATGTTAGAGAAAAT
Organism: Candidatus Izemoplasma sp.; assembly: GCF_982632705.1. Lineage (NCBI taxonomy): Bacteria > Bacillati > Mycoplasmatota > Mollicutes > Candidatus Izemoplasmatales > Candidatus Izemoplasmataceae > Candidatus Izemoplasma > Candidatus Izemoplasma sp. Next base: position 7,573 of record NZ_CEXEES010000029.1, read on the forward strand.
ACACTCGTTTAAGCAAAACACAAGTGTTAAATCATGGTTAACAACAATTGCTAGAAACAAATCATTAAATGAATACAAAAAAAGAAAAAGAGAACTACAAGTTGATATGTCTGAACAAGAAGGTTTATTTGGACAGACTGAAAGTTCAAGTGAAAAAGAGCTTATTGTAAGAGAAATTCTACAGAAACTTAATGAAACAGAACGAGACATTGTTGTATATAAAGTACTAGGTGATCTTACATTTAAAGAAATATCAAAGATACTTGATATTCCGCAGGGAACTGTTTCCTGGAAATACCAAGAGTCGATTAAAAAACTAAAAAATACATATGAAAGTAGGTGATACTATGAAAAATGAATTTGAAAACAAGATAGCTTCTTCTTTCGCAGAAGCTCCTGATATCTTACAAGATATTAAAAAAGATGCTAGATTTAAAGTTCCTGAAAAAGAACATCATAGTATCTTTACTTTCTTTCTACAAAACAGGTTCAAATTTAGTTTTGTCAGCATATTTGTTATCGCCTTACTATTAGTATTTGGTTCAAATATTCAAAACAATGAACAAGTATATGCTTCTACTGTTACTGTTGATATCAATCCATCCATTGAAATAACGTTGGATGAGAATGATAAAGTAATAAATGTAACAGCTCTGAATGATGATGGTGAAATCTTGATTGATCAAGACGTGAATTTTAAGAGAATGTCTATTGAAGAAGTTGTTACAATTATTGTAGATAGAGCTGTAGAACTTGGATATATTGATCCCAATGAAGTTGAAAATGTAGTATTGATTCATGTTGAGGGTGTTTCTGAAGATGTTCGAGTAAGAGTGCAAAACAAGTTCCATGAGAAAATGGACACTAGTTTTAAACGCTATGCTCCTGTAGTAAGAATCCTGAAAAGTGATGAATATGATTTAACAGACGAGCAAATTAGAACGTTGATTAGAACTGCAAATGAGTACAACATCTCACCAGGGAAACTTGTGTATGTATACAATATAGAGTTACTTGATATAGACGATGAATACTCATTACAACAGTTATCTAGAATGTCAATGAGACAATTATATCGTATTGAACAACAATTAAAACAAAAAGGAAATCAAGATTAATTGATTTCCTTTTTGTTATGTTATTTTCTAGCTTCTTGTTTTGGTGTAAATCCTGGTGTATTGTGTCTTGCAGCTTCTCTTAATTCTTTGATTTTGTCATAAGCTTTTTTATCTTTAGCTTTTTTATATAAGTAAGAATCAATTGCTTTAGCAGCTCTATGTCCATCTGCAACTCCACTAATTAAATCTGGACCACGTAAGATATCTCCACCAACGAATAACCAAGGTACATCTGCAACTTGTCCATTGTCATCAGCTTTGATTTTACCACGTTCAATTTTAACTACATCATTCAATGATTCTGGGATATAGTCGTAATCTGGAGCTTGTCCAATTGCGATATATATTTGTTTCCCAGCAATGATTTGTTCACATTCTTCATCAAATTCAGGATTGAAACGACCAGTTGGATCAAATACACATAAACATTTCCATAAACGAAGACCTGTTACTTGTCCGTTTTTCTGCATAACTTCTTGAGGACCGTTACCACAGAAGAACTCAACACCTTCTTCTCCACCTTCAATTAATTCATCCATTGAAGCAGGAAGTGCATCTTCATTTTCAAGTGATGTTAATTTAACATCTGTTTTACCGTATTTAAGCATTTGTAATCTAGTAGCAGATCTTGCGCAGTCAAATGCAACATCTCCACCACCAATGATTACTACTGATTCAGCTACATCAATATCTTCAAGTTTTAAAACACCACGTTCGAAGTCTCTTACTTGTGGTAAGAAGTCCATCGCACCGATAACGTCTTTATGATCCGCCCCAGGAATGTTCAAGTTTCTTGCTTTGAAGAACCCTGTTCCTAAGAATACTGAATCATAATCTTTTTCAAGTTGTTCCATTGAAACATCTTTACCAACACGTTTGTTTGTTAAGATGTTAACACCAATAGATTTAATGAAATCGATATCTTTATCAATTGAAGTATCTGGTAATCTGTAAGCCGGGATACCATAACGCATAACCCCACCAGCTAAATCTTTTTCTTCATAAACATCTACATTATAACCCATTAAACGTAAGTAGTATGCAGCACCAAGTCCAGCAGGACCAGATCCAACAACTGCTACTTTAGCATCAATCACTTCACTAACAGGTTCTGATAAGATTTTTTCATACATATCTTTAGGTGCACTATCGATGATGTAACGTTTCAGCCATCTGATTGCTATAGCTTCACCATTTACAGCGATTGAACATGATGTTTCACAGTTATGTGTACAAACTCTTCCACAAACTCCAGGTAATGGATTTGTTTCATAGATTTGACGTAATCCTGCTTCTACATCGTTTTCCCATATGCTTTTGATATATGCTGGAATATGCATTTGAACTGGACATGATGAAGTACAAACACCACATTCAACACAACGTGCTGCTTCAGCCATTGCGTATTCTCTACTATATCCTTTTACTACTTCAACAAAAGAAGATTTACGATCGCTTGGTAATACATGATCCATATGAACTCTTTCTTTTGCTAATAAGTTAGACGCTTCATCTTTAGCCCATCCAACTTCAACTTCTTCACCTAAGAATGTTGATTTAGGTAAGAATTTAAAGTTATCTGCTTCATCACTTGCGTATATATATTCTTTACTCATTGTTAATGAATCTGTCGTACATGTATCAACACATAACGCACAGAAACAACATCTACCATAATCAATTGTTGGTCTAAGTTGGAATGAACCTTCTTTGTCAGGAACGTCTAAACGTTCTACCATTTCAATTGCTTTTGTAGGACAGATATCTTCACATGTTCCACAACCAATACATTGTTCCCAATCATTAGTATGGAATCCACGCAAATATCCTGGTGCTTTTCTTGGTGATGATTCTTTTTTTGATTTTAGTTTTAAGAATGTGTCTTTTCTTAATACTTCTCTATTTTTCTTTGTAAATATGTCTTCAAAGTCGTGTGAGACTGGTTTCTTAAATAAATATTTCCATAATCTAAATGGATTGAATAAGCTTACTGTTCTATATTTTTTCATCTTCATACCTACCTATCAATCTCCGGTGAACATACACCCATAGTATCTACCCATAAAGCAGCATCATCAATTCTTGTACCAGGTAAATATTTCTCTATACCTAATAATCCTTGAGGATAACTTGCTCCACGAACACCGACTCTATAAGGATGTGTTCCTCCGTTACTTACCATATAATATCCAAATTCACCACGACTTGATTCTACAACACTATATACATGACCTTTTGGAAGAGTCCATCTCATTGATTGTCCTTGTGCCATTGGCACTCTAACTGGACCTTCAGGTATTTTATCAAGACATTGTCTGATAATACCAATTGATTGAACTACTTCTTTTAATTTAATATCTACACGACTACGTGCATCACTATAATCTGAAACTGGAACATCAAATTCTACTTGATCATAACGTGCATATGGCATTACTTTTCTAATGTCATATGGTTTATTTACAGCAGATCTCATACCAGGTCCTGTAACACCTAATTCCCAAACTACATGTTCAGGAAGCATAATTGTATCTTTAATACGAGGAATAAATGTAGGATTCTCAATACCTAAATCACGGTATTCAGTATATCTACTTTCTAAATCATCTAAGAACGCATGAATATCCTTTTCGATTCCAACAGGAAGATCTTTACGAACTCCACCAGGAACGATATATTGATGATAAATTCTGTGACCAGAAATTTGTTCAAAGATATCTAAGATACTATTTCTATCAGCATGAGCATGATACATAAGAGTGTAGTTACCTGTTGGGCTTCCTAAACCACCATATGCCATCATATGTATACTGATTCTAGCTAATTCTAATACAATCATTCTAATCCAATGAGCACGTTCAGGAACTTCTATACCAGCAAGTTTCTCTGCTCCCATTGCGAATGCCATTTCATTTATATCTGGTTCAACAACACATACTCTAGGTATTAGAGAAATATTGTTTACCCATGAGTGACGTTCCATACCTTTTTCAAATCCACGATGCAACATCCCTGGAAGTAAGTAAGAACGTGTAATGATATCACCTTCAACAAACATATGAATTGATGCATTACCATGCATACCTGGATGTTGAGGTCCTAAAAATAATTTAAGTTCTCTCATTATTTATTCCCTCTCTTTCCAACTTGTTCAATTCTTTCTGCTCTTTTGATACGATCCTTTTGTTTTGACTTTTGACCGTTTAATTCTACAAAATCATTTGTATATTCGCGTACAGGGAACTTTCTATCACTGTATGCTTTTGGATCAAAATCTTTTCTAAGAGGTGGCATATCATCCCATTCTTCTAGAACCAACTGTAGTTCGTGGTCAGGGTTACCCGGGAACTTAATCCCAAACATTTCATGAACTTCACGTTCATAATATTTACACCCTTCAAAGATTGGCATAATACTATTCATTACTGGGTTTTCTCTATCTATTCTTGTACGTATTTGAATATGAACAGGACGATCCCAGTTGAATACGATATAAACTATTTCGAATTCATTTTCATCTATCCAGTCAATAGCACTTAAGTATGATAACTGCTTCCAACCTTCAAGTTTTAATTCAGATAGTAATCTATGAACATCTTCTTGAACAACTTCAAAACTCATTTGATATTGATCAATTACTTCTGTCTTTTTAACTTTGTATTTTTCCTCTACTAGGGACTTTAAAAAGTCTACATTACTGATGGAATTCATCTTTAACTCGTACCTCCCCTAGTGCATCGATTTGGTTCTTCTTATACCATTCATTATTTGAATGATATCTTTTCCAACCGTCTGCTTTTTTATTTTTAATTAATTCGATTAAATCAACAAATCCATTCATTACTGCTTCTGTATTTGGCATACATCCAGCAACATAACTATCAACTGGAATGTATTGATCTAACTGATTAATAACGGCATGTGAATCATGGTAGATTCCTCCGTTTATAGTACAGCTACCAAAACCAACTACATATTTTGGTTCACTCATTTGTTCATATGTATAGATTAAACGTCTCAAAGTTTTTAAAGATAAGTATCCAGTTACTAATAAAACATCTGCTTGTCTAGGTGTAGCCATTGGCCCCATTCCTAAACGTTCCATATCATATGCTGAAGTCATTGCCGGTGGTAATTCAATAGCACAACATCCTGTACAATACATTAACATCCATAGTGAGTTACGTCTGAAGAAATCTCCGATTTCCCACCATTTTCTATCAACTTGTTTTTTTGATAACGCAACGTGTTGCGTATATTTAGTAGATTCCATTTAAATCACCCACCCTAAGTGTATAACTGCCATTGCTTGTAATACCGCAAGTAATAATGGCCATTTATAGAAGAATACAACTACTTGATCAATTTTGAAACGACCAAATATATTGCTTACTAAGTTCATAACTGCATATACAATAAAGTATTTGATTAAGAACATTATAATATTTTCTGCTCCACCTAAGAATAAGTGTACGAATAAACTTACTTCGATGAAGATTGTAATTTCGTGCATGATAAATAACATACCAAGTTGTTTTCCACCATATTCAACCATAGGTCCAGATGCGATTTCCGCTGGAGCTATATACGTTTCAAATGGTTTCTTACCAAGCATACCCATTAATGACATCGTAGCTACGATAAATCCAATTGGCATAGCGATCATAAACCAGTTATTACCTGCCATTTGTTGCCATGCTGCGATACCTGTTAAGCTTGAAGTTCCAGTTACTTTTATGATTGTCATAACGATAATCATAAACGGAATTTCATACGCCAACATCGTAGTTAATGCTCTCATAACACCGATACTAGCAAATGGATTACCACTACCACTAGCACTCATTGCCATACCTAACATACCTACTGCAATTAAGTAAACAAAGATAAAGAAGTTATCAAACTCAGAAAATGCTACTAAATCTTGAGTAATTGGCATGAACATCGCTGTAGCAATGATTCCACCAACTGCCATGATTACACCAAAGTCGAATATCCAACCATGTGACGTAGCTCTTTTACTTAATAATTTAAATATATCTAAAAACTCTTGATACCATTTTGGTCCTCTTCTTTTTTGTAGACGTGCTGCAAATTTACGGTTTATTCCACCAAGTGCAGTTTGCCAAACAAATCCAAAGAATGCTACTCCAAAACCAAATAGTACACTCATCATTATTTCTCTCATACTACGTCACCCCACAATAAGAATACAAGTAATGCTACAATCCAGAAGACTGTAATCTCAGGTTTGTTTGTGAAGAAGAAATACTTCATAAATGCCCCAAATTCTTTTACTTTATTTGCCAATGATTTATAGAAGTTTTTCATTATGTGAATGTATTTCTCATATAATCTTTCAAGTGGTGCATAGAAATCAACACTGTAATGTAGTAACTCTTCTGTATAAACAAAGTTACCTGCTGTATAAGTATCCATTAAGTCTACTTTTTTAGATTTCTTCAATACGATAAATATGATAAATGCTACAAACACACCAAATCCAAATACTCCAGCAATTAACAATGGATTTAACATACTGTTTCCATTCCAACCTTGAATACTGAATCCATCCATTATGATATTGTAATTTAACTGCATATCAGTAAAGATACCATTAATGAATTTGATTATTTGTCCAGGTAATACACCTGTATAAACATTTAGTAATGATAAAATCAACATCGGTAACATCATGAAGAAAGGAACTTCCTTAACTGTTTTCTTAAACTGTGGCAACTCTTGTCCTAAGAACAATGCTGCAAGCGGTCTAAATACATATAAGAAACTACCAATACTACCAAAGAATGTAGCAATTGCGATTATAACCATTCCTTTATTCATTACTGATTGGAAGATCATCCATTTACTTATGAATCCACCCATTGGAGGAATACCTGCCATTGAGATGATTGCGATTAAGTACACCATATAAGTAACTGGCATTTTATGAATAATTCCACCAAGTTCTTTCATTTTAGTTGTACCTGTAATTCTAGCTACTGCTGCGATTGCTAAGAATGCTGCAGTTGAAGCTAGTGCATGCGCTACTATATGGTATAAACCACCAGCAATACCTTGTGATGTTAACATAGCGAATCCAACTAAGATATAACCACCATTACTCATAGAAGAGTAAGCTAGTAATTTTTTTGCATCATCTTGTCTGATTGCCATCAATGTACCAAATACAATTGTCATTGCTCCTAAAGTTGCAATAACCATTTGTCCAAAGTACATATCAATTGTAGGAATCATAAATCCAATTCCACCCATATTAACTATAGCTAGTAATGCAACGAATGCACCTAACTTCTCAAGTCCACCACTAAATACTGCAGTTACGGGATCAGGAGCGTTTGTTAATACTTTTGGTAACCATATATGAAGTGGGAATGCACCTAGTTTAGTAAATGCTGCACCACTCATTAATATAAATACTGCTATTTGAGTTCCGCCTGTTACATTACTGATATTAGATATATGGAAACTTCCAGTTGCATTGAATATCAATAAGATAGCAAATAACAACATGAAACTTCCAGCTGCACTAAATCCGTAGTACCAAGAAGCTGCTTTTCTACTTCTTCCCATTGGGATTAGGAATAAACTTGTCCAAACAACAAATTCAAAGAAGAAGAATAAATATAATAAGTCAGAACTGAAGAATACTCCAATTGCTCCAGCTAAACTGAACATAAATAACATTGAGTATAACGCTGGGTACTTATATTGTTTTATGAAGAATGGATTAAAGAATGAAACCATTGCGAATACAAATGATACGATAATCGCGAAGAATAATCCAAACTGTGAAATCTCAAATGTTGCAAACGTTAGATACTCAGTATCACCAAGTAGTTCACCACTATAACCAAGATATGTAATCCCACCAAAGATAGCTAAACTACCAATGATTGTCATAATACTACCTAGTTCTTTATGAAGTTTTCCTATAACATAAGCCATTAATCCAAACGCTAACGCGGCAAGGATAAAAATCTCAATACTTAATTCCATTATAAGACACCTCCAACAATTGATTTTAATGTCTCTGCTATTGCTTCAACTTCACCATTGAATAATCCAAATACGATTAAGGCAAGTGCTAACACTGCAACAACGTATTTAAATAATGGAGTAAAGTTTACTTTTACAGTTGATTCTTTGTACCATAATTTTGTTAATAACTTAACAAAGTATACACCTTCAATTACACTCGCTACTAAGATAATAATAGGGAATATGAAGTTTCCACCTGGTAAATTACTTACAAATGCCGGATGGAAGAATCCTGTTAAACTTTTCATTTTAACAACGAATCCGAAGAATAAAGGTAATCCAAGAATACTTAATGCTGCAACAGTGAATGATACACCAATAAGTTTATTGTTAACGAACGATCCTTTTAATTGATCCATTTCGTCATTTCCTACTTCTTCAGTTAATCTATTAACAACACCGAATAAGATAAACTTGCTTACTCCATTTGCAATCGCAAACATCGTAGCCCAGTTCCCTAATCCAACTGTAAATAATAAAATAACAATTCCTGCTTGAGCGATACTTGAATAAAGAAGAATCTCTCTCGCTTTTGTTGATGCATACGCCATTGCTTCACCAGCTAAGATCGTAAGACCTAATACAAGGGCAACGATTACCGCTAATGTTCCATCAATAACGAATACATTTGCTAATAACTTACCAAACACTAATCCAATCGCAGTTGCGTACACAGATGCAATCATAGCTCCTGATAAATTATTACTATGTCCAAGTATACCTTTAACCCATGAGTTAAATGGTAATAACTTAGCTTCTACTCCAAGACCAATAAACATTAATAAGAATGGGAATAATGTATATGCACCATTCGCTTGAACGAATGTAGCCATATCAGCCATATTCAATGTTCCAGCCATGTTGTATAAAATAATTAATCCTAGTAAGTATAAAATACTTCCCACAGTTCCAGCTACTAAGTAGTTGAACGTTTGAAGTGGTTTTTTATTTGTAGTTGTAATTAAGTATGCTGCAATACCACTGATTTCAATGAACACGAATAAGTTGAATAAATCACCTGTAAGTAATAATCCATTTAATCCAGCTAATGCAACCAATAAGATTGAAGATAACTTCTTATACTTAGCTATATTTACCGCAACAACTAAGAAGAATAATCCGTTTACTGCATATAAACTAGTTAATGTGAATGTATTCACTTCTAATGTAATACCAAATGGAGGCATGAATCCTCCAATGATTACCTGACCTGGTTCGATGAAGTAAATTGCTACTAGCGTAAATAAACTAACAAGTAATAGTAAGTATGGAGAAACTTTTTTCATCAAAATACTAATGAATGCAGTTAATAATGGAACTGCAATTAATAATATAGCACTCATTTAATTTTCCCCCATTTCATCAAGTTCAAAAGTACCGTACTTTTGATATATTTTTCTAGCAAGGGCAAGTCCTAATGCAGTTGTCCCAACACCGATAACGATAGCTGTTAACACTAACGCTTGTGGTAATGGATCTACAAAACTTGGGTTTGCTGGTGTTGCACTTGTAAAGATTGGAGCAAGTCCATCTTTAAAGTAACCAACACTTATAATAAATAGGTTTAACCCTATTTCCATTATGTTTAATGAAATAATGATTTTAATTACATTTCTTTGTGTAAGTAAACCGTATAGTCCTAACACGATTAGGATAATAGCTGCGTATTGTAACATATTACATTACCTCCTCTGTTAAGAAATTATCGATAACGCCACTGATTTCAGATCCAACTTTTAGACCGATTAATATATATACAATTGGGATGATTCCTGCAGATAATAAATCACCTACAACACCGTTATTCAACCAGTTCTCTAAGAAGAAATCTGCCATAAATAATCCAGCAATACCAATTAACACATATAATGTTCCAGCAACACTTTCTAATATTTTGAATCCTTTTATTTTAGCTCTAAACGTATCATCTGCTAAATATAAAAGCAACATACTACTTGCAATCATAGTCCCACCAGGGAACCCTCCACCAGGAGTTAAATGACCATGAATAGTAACATATACACCAGTCATTAAGATGATTCCAAATAATGCTTTTGATCCAATTCTTAACATAAAGTTAGGATGGAAATCTAATTCCAAACGTTTTTGTTTTTTACCACCAAGTAGTAAAGCAACACCTAAGCTCGATACGAATAATACTGTAATCTCTCCTAAAGTATCAAATGAACGGAAATCTGCAACGATTGAAGTAACAATATTCGCAGCTCCACTTTCAGGGTTTTCTTCACCGTATTCACGGTTATCATACTCTTCACTGTCTCTACCTGTAACATCTTCACCATATTGGTTAAACATTGTATTACCTTGTAAAGATAGGATAATTAAAGCACCAAGTCCTAGTGCTACTAATAATGCTAAAAAGTTCTTCATTATTTAACACCTACCTTTTTTGTAGCTAATAATGTAAAGACAAATAAACTTGTAACAAGTCCACTACCGATTACTGCTTCTGTAACTGCAACATCAGGAGCTTGCATAACAACAAAACCAATTACACTTAACATGCTTAATGCAGATAAGAACATAACGGCTTTGATTAAAGACTTACTATTTATTGCTAAGAAGGCTAAGGAAATCATGAATACTGCGATTACGATTTCAAGTACCATTATCAAATCGATATTATCGAACATCTTCAGTACCTCCTAATAATTCCTTTAAATCATCTTGCACAACGTTTGATGGTGCACCTTGTGCTTTATACGATGCTTTTGCTAATACACTACTACCAATTGGATTGCTTATTGCGATAAACACAATAATTAGTCCTACTTTTAATAACCATGTAGGATTCGCAATTCCAACACCTAGTAAGATGGCAAATGCACCTAAAGTTGTTGCTTTTGTTCCTGCTTGTATACGATTAAATACATCAGGCATACGTAATACTCCAAGTCCACCTAAAAGATAAAATAGACCACCAATAATTAAAAATACTTGACTAGCGATTTCCATGTTTACCCTCCAAATATCTACCAAAGACTACAGTTTCCATAAACGCTAAGATAGCATAAACGATAGCTATATCTAAGAATAGTTGATTGTCAAAAGTGAAAGCAAGTAACGAAATAAGTCCGATCGTAATTACATTAAGTGTATCTAATGCAACGACTCTATCCGATACAGAAGGTCCTTTGATTAAACGAATAACTGCAAAGAACATACCCAGTCCTACTAATCCAAATACGATTGCATTGATCATTTAAAAATCACCCCTAACAACTTCTCAAATCTTGCTGAAATATTTTTCTTGTTCTCTTCTGGTGTTTTACCTTTAACATCAACAGTGTGAATATAAATATCATTCCCATCAACATCAATAGATAATGTACCAGGTGTTAGTGTTATTGAATTTGCAAGCGTTAGCTTCGCAAAATCGCCTTCTAATTCTGTGTCTATCTTAACAAACCCAGGATTTAAAGGGATTTTTGGACTTAATACTCTTCTTGCTACATCGAAATTAGCTAAGATTAACGCCCAAACGAATACTGGAATGTATGCAAATACAAACACTAGAAGTCTGATTGGAAACTTATAATCAATCGTGTAATTTACATAATTCGCTAGAATAAATGTAAGTACAGCACTGACTAACGCTCCAAGCACTAATTCTTGTACAAACTGCTCAACATTACCAACTAGTCCAACTAGTCCAAGGTAAGAAAGCAATAAAACAAGAAACGTTGCTACATACTTCATAAGTAATCCTCCTCTATATAAATTATTTTATA
>NZ_CEXEES010000030.1:0-19375 GCF_982632705.1 Candidatus Izemoplasma sp.
ATAAAAAATAATAGCCTTTAATCTTGGCTATTATTTTAAAGTTTTCATATACACAAGCAATATAGATATATCAGCAGGGTTAACTCCGCTAATTCTAGATGCTTGTCCGATTGTTAATGGTTTAATTATTGATAGTTTTTCCGTTGCTTCTAATGCTAAATTGTGAATTTTATTATAGTCAATATCAGCAGGAATCTTTTGATCTTCCATTTTTAATAGTTTTTCTGCTTGTTTTGTGGATTTTTTTATGTAACCTTCATATTTTATATCTATTTCCACTTGTTCTAAAACATCTTCATCGATGTTTTCAAGTTCAGCAAACTTACTTAAATGAGTAATCTTTATTTCAGGTCTTCTAAGAATTGTATATAAACTTGATTTTTCTTTTAAGTTAACACTACCAATGCTATTTAAGTATCCGTTAACTTCTTCTTTAGGAGAAATCGTAGTATTTCTTAGTAAATCTTTTGTTTTTGTTATCTCTTCTAATTTTTCATTGAACTTATCAAATCTGTTTTGATCAATCAAGCCAATGTTATATCCTTTTTCTCTTAATCTAATATCTGCGTTATCATGTCTTAACAATAATCTATATTCTGCTCGTGAAGTTAGCAATCTATAAGGATCTTTTACTCCTTTAGTTACTAAATCATCTATTAGAACACCTATATAAGCTTCATTTCTTTTTAATACAAGAGGTTCTTCCCCTTTTAGGCTAAGACTAGCGTTTATACCAGCCATTAATCCTTGGCAAGCAGCTTCTTCATATCCACTTGTTCCGTTCACTTGTCCAGCAAAGTATAATCCTTTATGGTCCTTACTTTCTAGAGATGGGAATAAGCTTCTTGGATCGATTGCATCGTATTCAATTGCATACGCATATTTAGCAATTACAGCATTTTCTAATCCAGGAATAGATCTAATCATTTTATCTTGTACATCATGAGGCATCGATGTGCTAAATCCTTGTACATATATTTCATCAATAGATTTGCTTTCGGGTTCTAAGAATATTTGATGTCTTTCTTTATCTTTAAACCTAACAAGTTTATCTTCTATTGAAGGACAATATCTAGGTCCAACACCTTCAACAACACCACTGTACATCGCTGATTTGTTTAAATTCAAATTTATAACTTCGTGTGTTTTTGGACTTGTATAAGTTAAGTAACAAGGCCATTGTTCATCTATATCTAAATATGATACTTTATCAAAACTGAAGTATCTTTTGACTTGATCTCCATCGTGTTTCACAGTCTTTGAAAAATCTACTGAATCAGTCTTGATTCTTGGTGGTGTTCCTGTTTTAAGCCTTGTAGTTTCAAACCCTAATTTTCTTAATTGAGGACTAAGTCCTAAGCTCGCTTTTTGATTATCTGGACCTTCTAAGGTTACTGATTTACCAACCAGAATTTTAGATTCCATATATGTACCGGTAGTAATAATAGTTTTAAGACCTTCAATGATCTTACCATCTTCTAACACTACACCTTTGATTTCATTGTTTACAACGTATAGTTCTTTAACATATGTTTCTAACACTTCTAAGTTTTCTTGATTCAATATTGTATTTTGCATCTCTTTTGGATACTCCACTTTATCACTTTGAGCTCTTAATGCTCTAACCGCAGGTCCTTTAGATATGTTTAAAAGACGCATTTGGATTTGAGTTTTATCGGCATTCTTGCCCATTTCTCCACCTAAAGCATCAATTTCTCTTACAACAATCCCTTTTGCAGGTCCACCAACTGATGGATTACAAGGCATTGAAGCAATCATCTTAATATTACCTGTTACCAGTAATGTTTTGTGTCCTAACCTGGCAGTTGCCAAACATGCTTCACTACCTGCATGTCCTCCACCGATTACGATTACATCATACATATAAATCACCTATTTCACATTGTAAACCTAACTTACCACATTGTAAAGTAGTTCACAACTAGTATTCTTTTATTATTAGCCAATATATTATATAATATGTTAAGAGGTGAGGACATGGAAAACATTACAATATTAATAATTGAAGATGAACCAACAATAAACAGGATAGTTTCAAATTACTTTATGAAAGAGAAATTCAAAGTATTAAGCGCTTTAGACGGCTTTAAAGGGTTACAGCTTTTCTCACAAAACAAAGTGGATTTAGTTTGCTTAGACATCATGATGCCAAATGTAAATGGCTGGGATGTTGCAAAAACAATTAGAGAAACATCAAATGTACCTATCATAATGATGAGTGCATTAAGTGAAGAAGAGGATATTTTAAAAGGATATAGTCTAAAAGTAGATGATTATATCACTAAACCTTTTAATCCAAAAATATTAGTCGCAAAAGTAATCAATTTATTAGATAGATTACAAAGCCAAGACTATTCCAATCAAACATCAGGTTCTATTGAAGCTGGTGGTATATTAGTAAACCTAGATACTCACAAAGTCTTTATTGAAGACGTGGAAATTGATTTATCAAAAACAGAATTCGATTTACTAAAATACTTTATATCACACGAAGGTAAAATCTGTTCCAGAAATCTATTACTAGATGAAGTATGGGGTATAGATGTTTATGTTGAAGATCGTATAGTAGATACATATGTCAAAAAACTACGTAAATACTTAAAAACAAAGTCTTCATACATTAAAACAGTATTTGGTGTAGGTTATAGATTCGAGGTTATCGATGAATAAAGAAAAAAAGCCAATTTTAAAATGGCTTAGGGACTATGTAAAAAGCTTGAGTATGTCTACTCAAATGATTTTCACTGTAGTCTTCATTTTCTTAATATTCTTCCTTCTTCAAATCGTCTTAAACTATTACTTCTTCCAAAACTACTATGCCGATAAAGAATTTAATGAAATTGAAAAAGATTTAAACGTTTATATAGAAGCAATGAACACAGAAAACGCTGACTATTTTGACGAAATGTATAATTTTACTACACAAAACAATGCAATGTCAGTATTTACTTCATCTCAGTTTCAAATCTATGACTCTTTAGAAGATGATTACACATTAGAAATTACAAACGTTGACAACAACAACACATTCATTGTAAAGGTTCCAAATATTGAACATACTTATACAATTGGAGAAATCATAAATATCTCAGGATTTGAGTTCTCACAAGATATTATTACTCCGACGTCTATAATTAGTTCCATTGATGGTTATACCTTTGACAGTGGTATAACCTGTGATTCTAACTGTATTGATATCGATACAGCAAGAGTAGATGTCATAAACAAACCAAACAACTTAAATTATGAGTTTGAAAACTCACATATTCTTCAAGAAGAGTTAACTTTACTTAAAAATGGTACTAGATCGTTAGAAGATGCTGCTTTTGATTATAAAGGTGAAACAGCTTACTTCTATCAAACAACTATAAATGAACAAAATGTTATTGTATTTATCCATGAACTTGGATTATTTGATTTAATAGTAACTGTCGTACCTATAGAAGATACTCAAGGTATCATAACTATCATCTCATCATATAATAATTATGTATATTTAACGGCTATTCTGATAGTGTTTGCCTGGAGTTTTAGACTCTCAAAGGTACTAACAAAGCCAGTTCAGAACATCGAGAACGTTGCAAGACAGATAGCTAGTCTAAACTTTGATATCGATGCTCATGAATATAATAATAGAGAGAACTCATCATTATCCAAGAGTATCAATTTAATATCTCGGAACTTAAAAGAGACATTAAACACCTTGAATAATACAAATGATGAACTACAGTCACTCTACAACGAGCAAATCAAACAAGTATCACTTAAAAAACAACTTGTTTCTTC
Source organism: Candidatus Izemoplasma sp. (assembly GCF_982632705.1). Taxonomy (NCBI): domain Bacteria; kingdom Bacillati; phylum Mycoplasmatota; class Mollicutes; order Candidatus Izemoplasmatales; family Candidatus Izemoplasmataceae; genus Candidatus Izemoplasma; species Candidatus Izemoplasma sp. The sequence goes on from NZ_CEXEES010000030.1 coordinate 3,808, forward strand.
CATTTCTCATGAACTTAAAACACCCTTAATGATTATGCAAGTAACCATTCAAGGTATCTTAGACGGAATCATTGAGAAACAAGATGAATCAAAAGAATTAAACAATGTTTTAGATGAAATCAATAAATCATCACTAATGATCCAAGATATGCTTCAAATCTATAGATTAGAAGATGTAAATACAACATTAGAACTTAGTGAGTTCAGTTTGTCAAACGAAGTCAACAAACTAATTAATGATTTTGAAAGAAACCTTAAAAAACACAATCTTAAATTAGATCTAAACCTTGATAAAAACGTCATTGTAGAAGCTGACTTAAAATTGATTAAACGAGTGATTTCAAATTTCTTTACAAATGCTATTAAGTATACCCCTGAAGGGAATAAAGTATACATTGAAGTATCAAAAAGAGAAGATGATATTTATTTTGAATTAACAAATTATGGTACACAAATTAATCAAAATGATTTAGACAATATCTGGATGCCATTCTTCAGAGCACCTAACTATGACAATAACAGATTACCAACAAAAGGATCTGGGATTGGATTATACTTAGTTAGTGAAATCTTAAAAGCTCATGGAGCATCGTATGGTATAAGCAATATTGAAAATGGTGTAAAAGCATTCTTTATCATAAAAAAAGGGCTATAATTAGCCTTTTTCTTTTAGACATATATGACATTGAATTATAGTTTACTAAAAAGTATACTATTTACATAGTAGGAGGGATTCATATGATTAATACAGGTACATCTAGAATGCAATTAGATTTTCTAGTCGCAAATAACCCAAAGGAATACAATAGAATGAAAAGTTCTATGTTGTTTAGATTTAGAGACAAAGTCATGAAAACCAGAGATTCTCAAACTGAATCAGTTCACGATCAATGGAAAATACAACATAAAAACCATGTGTCAAAACTATCTTTAGTAGTTTTGATTTATCTATTTAACCAGGACGATGGTGTTATATCAAAACTAGAGAGAAAAATTATCAAGAAAACCACAAAAAAGAGTGTTCAGTTTCTTACATACGAGGAATATACGGGCTTATCTACGGTCATCGAAGCTTTACCTGATGTGGATTATGTTATTTCGTACATTAAAGACCACAATATGAAGGAAAACACAGTTAGAGAATCAGTTGCATACATTTCTACTCTAATTGGTAGCAACCCACTTTATACTCAATTAATCAAAAATTTTGAAACTAAATACATAACATCAAAATAAAAAACAATGATTATTCATTGTTTTTTTTATATCATCTTTAAATACTTAAACGCTTTATATAAGCCGTTATTACTTACTGTATCTGTTACATAATCTGCCTTGCTTTTTAGTATGTCGTTCGCGTTCCCCATAGCTATTCCATACCCTACATACTCAATCATAGAAATATCATTAAACCCATCACCTACTGCAATACAATCATCCACTGTTATTCCAAGATGTTCGATTAAAGCTTTGATACCAATATCTTTTAATCCTGATTTATCATTCACATCAACACCATATCTATTTGAGATACTGTAGTTTACTCCACTATATGCTTCTACGGCTCTATTAAAGTCTTTCTTTTCAATATATAAAATCATTTGAAAGATGTCTTCACCCTTATATTTGCCCTTTTTTATCTCTGGATAGTATAAGTGGAATACATCACTGAACAAATCAACATTTTTAGTCATCTTAGATTCAACGAAATAATCATCTATAGTTTCATAACCAACATCAAATCCCATTCCATTCATTATTGTTGTAAACTCGTTAACTACTTTTCTATCTAACGGATCACTAAACACAACTTCATTTTTGTATACTGATAAACGTCCATTGGCAGCGACATATGAATCTATATTTAACTTTTTATCTATATCAAAGAATAAGCAAGGAGGTCTACCTGTTGCTATAAAAACCTCATGTCCGTTATTTTTCAACTCTTTAATTGCATCTATAGTAGATTGTGGTGCTTCATTGGTTTTATGATCTATTATTGTTCCATCAAGATCAATAAATATATACTTTTTTTCCATGTCATCATCTCTTTCGTATTTTGGTTACATCATAAGGTACTTTATTAGATCTGTGTTCTCATTTAAGAACTGATTCCTGATTTTATACTTAATCATATTCTTTTCTCTTCTTGATTCTAAAATATCCATATCTTTGAATTTTCTAAGATGCTTTGATGTATTGGCTTGTTTTAGTCCTAAAAGACTCTCAATTTCAGAAACTGCAAGTTCATCGTAATCCATTAATATGTTAAATATTTTATATCTGTTACTGTCAGATAATAGTTTAATTATTTCGTACTTTTCCATAATGAACCTCCATTACTATTTAGCAATATTATTATATAGCAATATTACCATGGAGCAATAAAAAAAACAAGTATAAAAAAAATATCTCTTATCAAGCATCCCCACCCACATAGATTGAAAACTTAAGGCTGCTTCGTTCCCGACCTGACCTGATTCATTACGACCTATTGAATGAGGACGATTCATAAGAGATATTCATCCACTGTTTTATTTTCTTAATTCTTTAAAAAATTCTTGCATCATATTTTTTGATTCTTCTTCTAATACTCCTGAAACTACTTCTGTTTTATGATTGAAATCAATTTCGAAGAGATTTAACTTACTTTTGTGTGCCCCAGCCTTCAAATCACTCGCACCGTACACAATCTTCTTGATTCTCGATTGTAATATTGCACCTGCGCACATTGGGCACGGTTCAATTGTAACATATAAAGTACATGTGTCAAGCCTCCAACTTTTTAACTTCTCATTTGCTTCTGAAATTGCTAAAATTTCAGCATGGTTTATCGCTTGGTTACTTGCTTCACGGGTGTTATGTGCTCTTGCTATTACTTCGTCTTCACAGACGATTACTGCACCAATTGGCACTTCTCTTTTATCGTATGCTTTTTGCGCTTCTTCGAGCGCAATTCTCATATAAATTTCATCCATTATTTTACAAGATTTTTGTACGGATTTGGTTTTCTGTATACTTTATGACAGCTTCTGCATCTAGCTTCATACGATTCCTCAGCACCTATTAAAACGATGGGATCGTTGTATTTAGCCGGTTTCCCATTAACGATACGTTGTGTTCTAGTAGCTGGTGATCCGCATTTTACGCAAATCGCTGTTAATTTTGTTACATATTCAGCTATTGCAAGAAGTTTAGGCATGAAACTGAATGGTTCCCCTCTGAATTCTTTATCAAGTCCACTAACAATTACACGGACTCCTCTTGAAGCTAGGAACTCAACAATTTTAACTGCTTCTTCATCAAGAAACTGTATTTCATCAATTGCAACTACTTCTGTTTCGCTATCTATATAGTCAAATATTTCCTTTGCCAAGGAAATGTTAACTGATCTTGTTCTATTTTGATTATGAGAAACAACTTCGTTCTCTGCAAATCTATTATCCATTAACGGCTTAAATACAACGATATTCTTTTTCGCATATTCAAGTCTTTTAACTCTTCTTAGTAACTCTTCGGTTTTACCTGCGAACATTGGTCCAGATATAACTTCGATCCAACCATCTTTTTGATTTAAATGCATTCAAATCACCCCTGTTTTTAACTATATATATAATACACTATTCCACATAAGAAAACAATATTTGAGAGTCAATTATTGTGAAAAATTCTAGTATCTATTATATAAAAATTTCAAAGAATTTATAGTATGTGTACGAATTAGAAATGCAAAATGTCAGTACGGCTTCATTTAGCGCTCAATATGTCCTGAAATGGACCATAAATCATATGGTTAAAATGAATGGAAGCCCTTTTATAGTTATAACATTTATGTTATAATTATTTGGAAATAAATTTTTTTACGATTGGAGAAGATTATGGGTATAAATTTAGACATTACAGAAGAACAAAAAAAGGAATTACTTCTTGAAGTTAAAAACCATTTAAAACTTCCAGGACCACTTATGCCAATTTTACATGAGGCACAAAGAATCTTTGGTTGTATCCCGGTTAAAGTTCAAAAAATAGTTTCAGAGGCAACAGGCGTACCAATCGCTGAGATCAACGGCGTAGTTACATTTTACTCAAGTTTCACACTTGAGCCAAAAGGTGAGCACATCGTTGGTGTCTGTTTAGGAACACCTTGTTATGTTCGTGGAGCACAAACAATTTTAGATGCAGTAAAAAAAGAGTTAGGCGTAGATGTAGGGCAAACAACAGAAGACGGTTACTACACTTTAGATGCAATTAGATGTATCGGAACATGCGGAATGGCACCAGTTATGAGCATGGACGAGGATGTATTTGGTGAAGTTGACGTTACAAAAGCTAAAAAACTAATAAAGGATTACAGATAATAATACATGGAACTAACTAGTGTATTAGAACTACTAAACGCTAAACAATTTAATCTAGAATGCCCTAGATGCGTTAAAGAAATCAATTATGCATTTGTGTGTGACTTAATGAGTGACGCATTAATGTTATTAAAGAAAATGCCTAGTCATATAGGAGCTCATGGAGCACTTGTAACAGGCCTTGTAACTAATCAAGCGCTAAGAACAGCTGAAATTCTTGATCTAGAAACAATTATTTTTGTTAGAGGTAAGACACCAACACAATCTGTTATTGATTTAGCAGACGAGATTGGAATAACACTTATTGGAACTGGTTTAACTATGTATCGTGCAAGTGGATTACTATTCCAAGAGGGTGTTAAAAGTTACGAATCTGTTTTAGAGGAAGAATAACTTGATACCGTCTATAACAACTTACAACATAGAACGAAACGATATCGGTAATGCCGGTACCGTTGCAAGTCTAACAAAAAGAAACTTAAAGAAACAAGGATTATCAAGAGAGTTTGTTAAAACAGTGACTATTGGTGTTTATGAAGCTGAAATCAACGTGGTTATTCACTCATATGGTGGAAAAGCAACTGTTGAAGTAGCTGAAGACTTCATCGAAATAGTATTTGAAGATGTTGGTCCTGGTATTGAAAGCATTGAAAACGCAATGACTGAAGGTTGGTCTACAGCCTCTAAGTACGCAATTGAAAATGGTTTTGGTGCAGGTATGGGATTACCTAACATTAAAGCAGTATCTGATGAAATGGATTTACATTCATCAAAAGAAGGTTCTACTTTAAGAATTAGATTTTACATTACAGAAGAGTGTTATGAACGTTAAAACCATTCTTTTAAATCAACATTTCACACTAATCAATAACAAATCAAACCTTGATAGCACTATTAATAAGCTGTTTGCAAGTGATTTAATGAGTCATGTTATGGGTTTTGCAGAAACAGAAGATTGTTTAGTCACTGTACTAAACAATATTAATGTATTAGGTGTTGCTAGTTTATTAGATTTTACAGGAGTTATCTTCTCTCATGGTGTTAAAGTGAATGAATCAATCATTCAAAAAGCCAATGAGTTAGAAATACCACTCCTTCAAACAAAACTAACAACAGTTGAAGTTATTAATGAATTACACAAATTAGGTGAATAATATCAAATTTTATTACGACCTACATATGCACACAGTGTTATCACCCTGTGCTGATGAATTAATGACACCCAATAACATCTTAAATATGGCTATGTTAAACGAATTAGATTTTATAGCAATCACAGATCACAATTCTACTAAACAACTACACAATGTAAAACAATTATCTGAATCATACGATTTTATAATTATACCTGCTGTAGAAGTTAGCGTAGCTGAAGGATTTGATTGCCTATGTTACTTTAGAACATACGAAGATGCACATAGTTTAGATCAACTTCTTGAAATGAATTTAACTGATAACTGGTTGAATTACACAAAAGATGATCAAGTTATAACTGATATATACGATATGTCAATGGATACTTTTGATAAGCCACTTACGTCTACTACAATAAACTACTTAGACCTCCACAAAGAGGTTAAAAACCGTAATGGGGCAATCATTATCGCACATATCAATAGACCTTCATGTACACCGTTAAACACATACAAGTTAGAAGAAATACCATTTGAGGGGTTAGAAGTCTCACCATACAATATGGAAGACTTCATAAAAAAGCACCCGAATATTAAAAACTATCCTTTATTCCACAATTCTGATTCTCATTCATTATTACAGATGCATGATAAGCAGTTTAGTATCGAATTAAAGGAAAAATCAATTGAAGCATTCTTTAACTATTTAGAAGGTGATTAAATGAATGAATTATCCTTACATATATTAGATATAGTACAAAACTCAATAAGAGCAAACGCATCTTTAGTTCAAATCATTATTGATGAACAACTAAAAAACAACATTTACTCAATAAAAATACATGATGATGGACATGGAATGAATGCTAAAACATTATCTAATGTTTCAGATCCATTCTATACGTCTAGAACTACAAGAAAAGTAGGGATGGGTGTATCCCTATTCAAAATGGCTTGTGAGCTCACAGAAGGTGGATTTACAATAGATTCTGAAGAGGGTATAGGTACCACTGTTACCGCTACTTTTACAAATGATCATATTGATCGTGCACCACTTGGAGAAATTGAAGAATCACTGTGTATTCTTATATTAAATGATAAGGATATTGATATCTTATACAAACACACAATCGAAAACAAAGAATTTGTATTTGATACAAGAGAAGTAAAACAAGTATTAGAAGGAATTCCACTAAATAACTTCGACGTTATTATGTGGATAAAGAACAATATAAAAGAAGGAATAAATACTTTAAAGGAGGAACTACAATGAAATCTTTAGACGATTTAAAGAAAATTCGTGATGCCGCTCAGTCAAAAGTAACAATGAGAGGTAAAAATGATGGTGCAAGAATACTTGTTGGTATGGCAACTTGCGGAATCAGTGCTGGAGCACGCCCAGTAATGAATAAATTTGTTGAAGAAATCGCAAAACGCGATTTAAATACTGTAACTGTAACACCTGTTGGGTGTATTGGAGAATGCGCAATAGAGCCAATAGTAGAAGTTTTACAAGGTGATGACCGTACAACTTACTGTAAAGTTGATGAGAAAGCCGTAGAAAGAATTATTACTGAACATATTATAGGTGGAAAACCTGTAGCCGATTACGTAATCGGAAAATATAGACTATAAGAGGTGATTGTATGATTGAAAGAGCACATGTCTTGATTTGTAGTGGATCTAACTGTATCTCTCGAGGGGCAAAATCACTTCGTGATGAGTTCGAGGAACATTTAGGAAGGCTAGGAATCCGAGAAGAAATCAAATTAGTTAATACGGGTTGTGTTGGACTATGTGAACAAGGTCCATTCGTAATTGTTTACCCAGAAGGTGTATTTTATGCACAAGTAAAAAATAAAGACATTGAGACTATCTGTGAAGAACATCTTTACAAAGGTAGAATCGTTGAAAAATTAGTATTTGATGAAGCATTAACGCCTGATAAACAAGTAAAAGCGTTTGATGAAATCAAATTCTATTCTAAGCAAACACGTGTTGCATTACGTAACTGTGGGCTTATTAACCCTGATGATATTGAAGAATACATCGCAAGAGATGGTTACCGTGGATTAGGTAAATGTTTATTAGAAATGAAACCAATTGATGTAATTGAAGAAATGATTTCTTCTGGATTACGTGGTCGTGGTGGAGGGGGATTCCCAACTGGTGTTAAGTGGAAATTCGCCTACAACAACGAAAGTGATCAAAAATACATGATTTGTAATGCTGATGAGGGAGACCCAGGAGCATTCATGGATAGAGCCTTATTAGAAGGAGATCCTCATAGTATTTTAGAAGGACTTATGATCGGTGGTTACGCAATCGGAGCAAATAAAGGGTATATTTACGTACGTATTGAATATCCAACAGCTATCGAGAAATTAAAAGTAGCAATCGCACAAGCACAAGAGTATGGATTACTTGGAGAAAATATATTCGGTTCTGGATTCGACTTTGATATTGAAATCCGTTTAGGAGCAGGAGCATTTGTATGTGGTGAAGAAACTGCATTAATCGCTTCAATTGAGGGAGCACGTGGAATGTCACGTAACAAACCTCCATTCCCTGCGGCAAAAGGACTATGGGGTAAACCTACAATCATCAACAATGTTGAAACATTAGCTAATATCCCCGCAGTAATGCATCAAGGTGGAGATTGGTTCGCAAGAATCGGTACAGAAAAATCAAAAGGTACTAAAGTATTCAGTTTAGGTGGAAACATCAAAAATGCTGGTTTAGTAGAAGTACCTATGGGAACTACACTTCGTGAAGTTATATACGAAATTGGTGGAGGAATCCCTAAAAATAAAGCATTAAAAGCTGTTCAAACAGGTGGACCTTCCGGTGGAGCAATTCCTGAAAGCATGTTAGATTTACCAATTGAATATGAAACACTAATCGAAGCAGGATCTATGATGGGTTCTGGTGGTATGGTTGTAATCGATGAAGATAACTGTATGGTTGATATTTGTCGTTTCTACTTAGACTTTACTGTAGAGGAAAGTTGTGGAAAATGTACACCATGTCGTGAAGGAACTAAAAAAATGCTAGAAATGCTAGAAATTATTTCTAGTGGAGAAGGTACTTTAGAAGATATCGATAAATTAGAAGAACTAGCTAAAACTGTTAAATCAAGCAGTTTATGTGGTCTTGGGCAAGCTGCACCAAACCCAATTCTATCAATGCTAGATAAATTCCGTCCAGAATTTGAAGCACACGTTGTAGATAAACGTTGCCCAGGTGGAGTTTGTAAATCATTAATTCATTTTGAAGTTTTAGACAACTGTATTGGATGTACAAAATGTGCCAAAAACTGTCCAGTATCTTGTATCGAAGGTTCAATCAAACAAATGCATCATATAGACACTGAAGCTTGTATCAAATGTGGAGTTTGTAAAAACGTCTGCCCAGTTGATGCAATCATAACTTTATAGGAGGGTACACATGAAAAAAGTAAATATTACAATTGACGGGAAACTGATCAGTGTTCCTGAGAATTATTCTGTCTTACAAGCCGCTGAAAGTATCGGCATAGATGTACCCAGATTATGTTTCTTAAAAGATATCAACGAAACATCAAGTTGTCGTTTATGTGTTGTTGACGTTAAAGGTATGAGAGGACTTAAAAACTCTTGTACATTGGAAATACATGATGGTATGGAAGTTACAACAAATAGCCAACAAATAGAAGAATCTATAGTTGCTAATTTACAATTACTAGCTTCAAACCATATATTTGAATGTTGGGCATGTGAAAGAGAACACAATTGTGAGTTCTTACACTTAATGAGAAAATACAATGTTGAAAATGTATATGGAGAATCTAAAAACTTTGATAAAAAAGAACGTTTAATCAATGATTCATCACCATCTATCGTCTTAGATAGTGGGAAATGTATCTTATGTGGACGTTGTGTTACCGCTTGTGAAAAACAAGCAGGATTAGGAATCTTAGATTTCAATGAACGTGGAAACGAAACATATGTTGGACCTGCATTAATGCACAACATGGAAGACAGTGGATGTATCTACTGTGGGAAATGTATTCAAGCATGTCCAGTTGCCGCAATCAAAGAGAAATCAGAGATTGATCAAGTAATATCTGTACTTAAAGATCCAAACAAAAAAGTCATTGTCGCAGCTGCACCTTCTGTACGTGTTAGTTTAGGTGAAGAATTCAACAGTGATATTGGTGAAAATGTAGAAGGTAAAATGTATAAATCATTTGAAGTACTTGGTTTCGACGAAACTATAGATACAAACTTCGCAGCTGATTTAACAATATTAGAAGAAGGTACTGAGTTCATCAACCGTGTTAAAAATGGTGGAAAACTTCCATTATTCACATCATGTAGCCCTGGTTGGGTAAACTACATAGAACAATACGAACCTGATTACTTAGATAACTTATCAACAGCGAAATCTCCACAACAAATGGCTGGAGCTATCGCAAAACATTATTACGCTGAAAAACTTGGATACAAAAAAGAAGACGTAGTAATGGTATCAATCATGCCTTGTATCGCTAAAAAACATGAAAAAGATCGTCCTGAAATGGAATTTGATGGATTAAGAGATGTTGATTATGTATTAACAACTAGAGAATACGCTAGATTATTAAAACGTAAGAACATTGATTTCATGAAACTTGAAGATGGACATCCTCTTGGAGATTTATCTAAATATAGCGGTGCTGCCCCAATCTTTGGCGCAACTGGTGGAGTAATGGAAGCTGCACTTCGTACTGTAAGTGAAGTTTTAGAAGAAAAAGTAACTCCTATCGAATTCAAAGAAGCACGTGGATTAGAAGGAATAAAAGAAGCGACTTACAAAGTTGCTGGTATAGATGTAAATATCGCCGTTGTACATGGTGGAGCAAGCATCAAAGAATTCTTCGCGAAAATGAAGAAATCTAAAAAACAATATCACTTCGTAGAGTTTATGGCTTGTACAGGTGGATGTATCAATGGTGGTGGGCAACCAATACAGCCTGCTTATATCCAAGATAGAGTAGATATCCGCGCAGTACGTGCAAATACACTATATGAAATTGATAAACAAAAAGAACATAGAAAATCTCACTTGAACCCAATCATTACTAAGATTTATGAAGACTTCTTAGGTGAACCTGGTTCTCACACAGCTCATGAATTATTACATACAACTTACAAAAAAAGAGATTTCTACACCAACTAGAATAAAAGCACTCAACTGAGTGCTTTTTTATTTTTGCAGGCTTTAAGAAGAGAACCAAAAATGGTATAATATTATTGTAAGTGGACATTTATATACAGCCACGGTTGTATTTTTTTATGAAAGGAGTGTTATAATGTTACAAAAATATATTAAACTTATATTTATTGGAATTATTTCTACTCTTTTTATTATGGTCTTTACTTCTATTACATCGAGTATTCAACTAGATATATCAACAACTTTCACTATTAGTTCTGTTATACTGGGTATTCAGCTATTTATAACTATATATATGGATCTTAGGTTTATTCTAGAGGTTATTTGTAAGAAGTTAGTTATCCTAAGTTCAATTACAGTCCAAAACCAATACCAATCATACAGATTGCTATACGATAATAAATATATTAAAAAAATAAATAGAAATTCCTTATGTGTTTCTAGATGTTAGAATTGTTATTTTCTACTAACATCTAAAAAACTATATAAGGAGAAAAAAATGAGAAAAAAATTCACAAATAAGTATAAATCAATATTACACTTCAAACATACCAATGAATATGATTTTTATTCATATATTCAGTATATACATTTCACTGTTGCCTTTATAATTCTATCAAGTATTTTTGTTGGATTAGGTACACTTGCAAACTATATCAATAATCTTAACTATGTTCTTTTTATAATAAATGGAGCGATATTCGGGGCTTATGTCTTTATGAGATTATATTATGAGTCACTGTACAAAAAAGAATTTACTATCAAGTATGATAGCTATATAGCCATTATCCCTGATTCAGCAAGAGTACTTTCAATCCAATTAGGAATTTCTAGTTTCCTTGGTTTGTTTCTATTTTGGCCTTTAATGAATGCGGGTACTATAATTCTTTTCGCAGTCTTGAGTTTAGTTTCAATCATAGTGAACAACGTGTTATTAGCTTCAGTAGTTAATCCTGCAAGGGAGGATTATCAGGGATTTGCATATGGTCTATTCACTTATCTGCTTCTAGTTACACTATTCAAAGTTATACCTGTAATGAACGTAGTATTGCACATTTGGATAGCAGCCATACTTGTTCTAATATTATTCCTGTTGAATTATATTATTAAGTTTCGTGATTTAGATAAACTTTCGAGTTTGGGTATTAAGTTCTTAATCATCCTAATCTTGATTATATTTCCCAACAACTCAGCGCAAACCACAGATTCTTATGATTACTTTGGATCAATACCTCAAAACCCCAATGTAACTCGAACAGAGTTTGATACATTTAAATACTCTGGTCCTGGTATTTTTCTAAGAGATGGAGAAGTTATGTTACAGGGTTATAATAAGATCATAGATGATAGAATCAATAACGAATCCAGGATTGTTTTTATAGAATCTGATTTAATGGTCGAATCTATATATGAAAGTGAGGGTGTTTTTTACAGAACTCTCTTCGATACAGATGAAGCTGAACTGGTTATTATAGAGTCTGAACAATTTACATTTAAACCAACATATAATCATCAAGAAGTCTCTTTCGTCTATTTTTCATACATACTTGAATTTAAGTTTTATAACGATCAACTTTATATTTTAACTACTGATTCTATCTACACATTCAACCAAGATTTTCAGGAAACAATGAGAATTGATAGTACTTCATTTCCTAGTATAGAGGATTATCTAGGTATCGACGAAACTGATGATTTGTCATCAAATGGTGATACACTTATTAAGAACGAAACTGATGATTACGAATTCATAGTAAACAACACCGGAACAACAAGACTCAATTATATACCGGAAAAAAACATTATTGATTTTCATAGTTCTTCTGATAGATATGTTTTAGTAACCTCATCACAAATGATTTCTTATGATAAGAAGGGTAATTTCATCGAAATGCTTCATTACAACTCCTATAATAATGTATATGAATTCTATAACGACAAAATGGTTTTCGTTTCATTTGATGATGGTGAAATATTATTCCATCAATTAAATCTTTCAGATCTCTCGAAACCTATATTCAGAGTTGATCGCGACATCACATCATATTCTATATTTGATAGTTATAATCTGGAGATTGGAACTCAAAAAGCAGAAAAAATAGGTTTGAAAGTATACGTTGAATTGATAGCATTTAGTTTACTGATAATAATTCCGTTTAAAAGAGATGAATATATTGTGTATAAAGGAGATATTTAGACAAAAAGGGATATCTACCAGTATTACTTCAAAAATAATATGGTTATCTGATACGGTTAAATACCCATTATGAAAATACCAACAATTTCTATTTAAATTTATAATTAAATTGGAGATTAGATAAAAAAAAGCACTCATCTGAGTGCTTTTTAGATACTTATTTGTCTTCTCTTTTATAACGTTTATTAAATCGTTCAACACGACCAGTAGCTTGCCCGAATTTTTGTTCTCCAGTGTAGAATGGATGACAGTTTGAACATGTATCAACACGTACTTCATCTAAAATACTACCACCTTCAAATACATTTCCACAAGTTGTACAAGTGATTGTTGCTTTTTTGTAATCTGGGTGAATTCCTTTTTTCATAATTGGTACTCCTTCCGCCATAGCGTAGTCGCCATAGTAAGTTTTATTTAGCGAAGTAATTATATCAAAGATTTTTTCTTTATGCAAGAAAAAGTTTTTTTACTTTTCCTTTATATTATATTAGAGAAACATTCGTTTATATGTTAGAATTATTGTGTTAATAAAGAAGGTGAAAATATGCGTAATTTAAACTCAGAAATCATTACAAATATTGTAAAGGAATCTGTTATAAAAATCAACTATGAATTAGAAGACTCTTTAGTGAGTTTGATTCAAAAAGCGAAAGAAAAAGAGACAAACAATATCGCTTCTTCAATCTTAGATGATATTATAGAGAATCAAGAAATAGCACGAAAAGGTAATGTCCCTCTATGTCAAGATACTGGCGTAGTTGTGGTCTTTATGGAAATTGGTAGAGATGTATATTTAGATGGTGACATCTACGACGCAATCAATGAAGGCGTACGTAAAGGATACCAAGATGGGTATCTTCGTAAAAGCATGGTAAATCATCCGTTTAACCGTGTTAATACAAAAGACAATACTCCGGCAATTATTCATACAAAAATCGTTCCTGGAGATAAAATCAAGCTAAAGATTGCAAGTAAAGGTGGGGGCTCAGAGAATATGAGCAAAGTTACAATGTTGACACCCGCAGATGGAATAGAAGGCGTTAAGAAATTAGTGTTAGATACAATCTTCAATGCAGGTGGAAAACCGTGTCCACCAATCATTGTTGGAATTGGTATCGGTGGTAATTTAGAGAAAAGTGCTTTACTCGCAAAAGAAGCCTTATTAAGAGATTTAGATGATGAATCTAATGATCAAACAATAAAATTACTTGAACAAGAATTATACAAGGAAATTAATGATTTAGGTGTTGGACCAATGGGTGTAGGTGGAGAAACTACATGTTTAGCTGTTAAGATAAACTACTTCCCAATGCATATAGCAAGTTTACCTGTTGCTATCAACATTCAGTGTCATTCATCAAGACATATAGAGGTGATTGTATGATCCATTTACATACACCAATCACAACAGAAGATGTAACAAAACTAAAAGTAGGAAAAAAGGTTCTTATTACAGGAACTATTTATACAGCAAGAGATGCAGCACATATGAGATTGGTAAAAGATAGCAATCCTAAGTTTACTATTGATGGTTCTGTAATCTTTTATGTAGGACCTACACCTCCTAGAGACGGTGTTGTTATTGGAGCAAGCGGTCCAACAAGTAGTTATAGAATGGATACTCTAGCTATTCCCCTTATGGAACAAGGCTTAAAAATTATGATAGGTAAAGGCGACCGTTCAGAAGCCTTTAGAGAAGAAATGATAAAAAACAAATCAGTATATTTAATCGCTACTGGTGGTGCTGGAGCATTACTGAGTAGTAGAATAATGACGAGTGAAGTAATCATGTATGAAGATTTGGGTCCAGAAGCAATACGAAAATTAAAAGTAAAGGAATTCCCGTGCTTTGTCGCATATGACATCCATGGAGGAAACATATTCAAACAATGAAAGATTTAAAAAAGAGAAGCTTAGCGCTTCACAAGGAACACAGAGGAAAAATTAGTGTTGAATCGAAAATCAGAATTGAGAATAAAGATGATTTATCATTGGCGTATAGCCCAGGTGTCGCAGAACCCTGTCTAGAGATACAAAAAGATGAATCTAAAATATATGATTACACATCAAAAGGTAATATGGTCGCAGTAATCAGTGATGGTAGCGCAGTACTCGGACTTGGAGACATCGGTCCAAAAGCTGGATTACCTGTAATGGAAGGTAAAGCTATCTTATTTAAAGAGTTCGGTAATGTAGATGCATTTCCAATTATGCTAAATACACAAGATCAAGATGAAATAGTTGAAATTGTAAAAAACATATCAATATCATTTGGTGGAATAAACTTAGAAGATATATCAGCACCTAGATGTGTCTATATTGAAAGAAGATTAAAAAAAGAATTAGATATCCCCGTTTTCCATGATGATCAACATGGTACAGCAATAGTAACAACTGCTGCTTTAATAAATGCATGTAGATTAAGTGGTAAAAAAATGGAAGACTTAAAAGTTGTATTAGCAGGAACTGGTAGTGCTGGAAGCAGCATCGCAAGAATGCTAAAAGACTGCGGAGTAAAAGAAATACTAGCCTACAACCGAAAAGGTGTAGTAAACAAAGATTTATATGACAACTACAAATTTCTATTAAAAGAACTAATAGATGATAACATAATTTCATATCCAAAATCAGAAAAAGCAACACTATCAGACATAATGGTAGATGCCGATGTATTTGTCGGAGTT
>NZ_CEXEES010000031.1:0-17717 GCF_982632705.1 Candidatus Izemoplasma sp.
TAAGAGCATAAGAGTAGATTTACCTCCATTCACTCTAGTTGGAGCTACTACAAGGTTTGGAGATTTGAGTGCGCCACTTAGAGATCGTTTCGGTGTTGTCCATAAGCTTGAGTATTATACAACTGATGAGTTAACAGAAATATGTAAGAGAACAGCAAATATATTTGAAACAGAAACCATTGAAGATGCAACGATTGAAATCGCAAGAAGAAGCCGAGGAACACCACGTATCACAAACAGGTTATTCAGAAGAGTTAGAGATTTTGCTGATGTACTGAACGACGGAAAAATAGATAAAGATATGTGTGAGTTGGCTTTAAGTAAGCTCCATATAGATGAAATAGGATTAGATTCAAAGGATTATGACTATTTAAAGGGAATCATTGAGAACTTCGGTGGTGGACCTGTTGGATTAGAGAGTATTGCGGCTTCAATTGGTGAAGAAGCAACTACAATAGAAGATGTTTATGAACCATATTTACTACAATTAGGGTTCATAAAACGTACATCACGTGGTAGGGTTGCTACCGAGAAAGCATATAAGCATTTAAAGAAAACACATAATATGAGGTTATTTTAATGAAAGTTAAAGATTTTGATTACGACTTACCAGAAGAATTAATAGCACAAACTCCACTTAAGGATCGAAGTGCTTCAAAACTATTAGTATTAGATAAAGAGAGTGGCCATATAACACATGACCACTTTTCAAATCTTAAAAATCAACTATCAAATGGTGATGTGCTAGTACTAAATGACACTTCAGTGATCCCTGCAAGGTTATATGGGATAAAAGAAGAGACAAATGCTGCGATAGAGATTCTATTATTGAAGCAAAAGGAAGATAATGTATGGGAATGTCTTGTTAAGAAAGCCCGTAAAGTAAAGATAAACACTATTGTTTCATTTGGAGACGGAAGATTAAAAGCCAAATGTGTTCGAATTGATGTAGAAGGTATCAGAGATTTTGAAATGATCTATGAAGGAGTGTTCTACGAAGTGTTAGACCAGCTCGGAGAAATGCCACTTCCACCGTACATACACGAGAAATTGATTGACCAAGATAGATATCAAACTGTATACAATAAACATAAAGGATCTGCGGCAGCACCGACAGCGGGACTACATTTTACTGAGAAATTACTTCAAGAACTACGAGATATGGGTGTAATAATTACCTATGTGACATTGCATGTAGGACTTGGCACTTTTAGACCAGTTTCTGTAGAAGATATTAATGATCATAAAATGCATAGTGAATTTTATCAAATTAACGAAGAAACTGCATCAATTTTACGAAAAGCCAAGGATAATAAGCAAAAAATCATCGCAGTAGGTACTACGTCGTTAAGAACGTTAGAAACAATAATGAGGGATTATGATAACTTTGTAGAAGCATCTGGTTGGAGCGATATATTTATATACCCAGGTTCGACATTCAAAGCAATTGATGGTTTGATAACGAACTTCCATTTACCAAAAAGCACATTAATTATGTTGGTAAGTGCTCTTGCAGGACAAAAAGAGATTATGAATGCGTATCACGAGGCAATAAAAGAGAAGTATAGGTTCTTTAGTTTTGGAGATTCGATGTTTATTAAGCCATAGTAAAAGAGAGATTATTTCTCTCTTTTTTTTATGTTTACAAATAAAAAAGAGACGTAAAGTCTCTTTATTTTATTGGTTTTAATCTTGCTGTGAAATGTCTTAATACTGGAGGTTCATAATCAAACCCTAATCCGATTAATTTATCTCTGTTTTGGAATACTTCAATAACTGATTCGGCAACTACATCAAGATGAGCATACGTATATGTTCTTCTAGGTATAGTCAATCTCATTAGTTCAAGTGGTGACTCTAGGTTTAATCCTGTATCTGGGTCTCGTCCTAATAAGAAACTACCAATTTCAACTGGTCTAACACCAGCTTCTAAGTATACAGCGTTACTTACTGATTGTGCTGGGAATTGATCAAATGGAATGTGTGGTGCAAACTTCTTACAATCTACAAATACAGCATGTCCACCTGTTGGATATTGAATAGGTACTCCAGCTTCTCTAAGTTTATCACCTAAGTAACGAACTTGATCAAGTCTATGTGTTAAATAATCTTCATCTAATGCTTCTAATAACCCTACTGACAATGCTTCCATGTCACGTCCAGTTAATCCACCATATGTTGGGAAACCTTCCATAGGTACTATATATGTTCTACATTTATTATATAAATCGGTATCATTTTTAATAACTATAAGCCCACCGATATTACTAATACCGTCTTTTTTAGCGCTCATTAAGAAGATATCTGATAAATCAAATGCTTCTCTAGCTATTTCACTGATTGATTTGTTTTCGTATCCTGGTTCTCTTTGTTTAACAAAGTATGCATTTTCAGCATATCTTGCTCCATCGATTAATATAGTTATATCGTATTTACGAGCTATCTTATTAACTTCTCTCATGTTCTCCATGCTTACTGGTTGTCCACCTGCACTATTATTTGTGATTGTCATAATAATACCAGCAATGTTTTCTTTACCTTTTTCTAGAATGATTTCTTCTAGTACTGGTAAATCAAAATTCCCTTTGAATGGATGATATTCAGTAGTATTTAACGCTTCAGGGATTGTGCAATCTAATGCTCTAGCCCCTGCTAGTTCTACATGTGCTCTTGTTGTATCAAAGTGCATATTTGATATGAAATACATTCCATCACGTTCTACAAGTTGTGGTAAAACTACTTGTTCAGCTCCACGTCCTTGATGTGCAGGTATAACATAATCATATCCTGTGATATCTTTTACAACTTTTTCTAGTTTATAGAAACTACGAGATCCAGCATATGCTTCGTCTCCTCGCATTAATGCAGCCCATTGGTAGTGGCTCATTGCCCCTGTACCTGAGTCTGTTAATAAATCGATGTAAACATCTTCGCTTCTTAGTGAAAACGGGTTGTACCCAGCTTCCTTTAAATACGTTTCTCTTTGTTCTCTTGTTGTTACTTTTATCGGCTCAACCATCTTAATCCTATACGGGGGAGCTACATATTTTTTACTCATTTAAAAACCTCCAATTTATATAACAAAATTTTAACATACATTGCATATTATATACTAGTATGTTAGCGTTTTCAACACATATGACATAAATACTTTATTTTACAACTAACATCCTAATTAAGCGCACCACTACAAGGTGCTAAAGTGAATAGTTCAAAAAAAAGACATTATTCAATGTCTTTTAGTCTTCTAAAGGTTTTATCTTCTTTATTAAATAAACAAACGGTGTATCTAAAGCAGCTACAACTACTTTAATAAGATACGTTGTTATGAATATTTCCCATACAACTTCCCATGGTAAACCTTCTGCACCAAAGATAACAACTGGAGCAAATGCGATAGGAACAAATATGATTGAATCAATCAATTGAGATACAACAGTAGATAGAATATTTCTGAACCATAAGTTCTGATCTCCATCTTGTCTGCTTTTTATGTAGTTAAAGAAATGTACATCAAACATTTGTGAAACCCCATATGCCAGTAAACTACCGAGAGCTAGTCTTGGTAAGAAACCAAATATAGTTTCTAAACTTCCTTGTGCAAAATCAAATGAGCTTGGTTCAAACAATAATGCCAGTTGCATAATGATCACAGTAGCTAATAAACTGAAGAACCCAATATAAACTGCCTTCTTAGCTGCTTTTTTACCGTATTTCTCTCCAAGTGCATCTGTTACTAAAAACAGTGTTCCATACATAATATTACCTAGTGTCGCGGCAATAACGATAAATCCTAAATCAAAATCAATTGATTTAATAACTTGAATGTTTGCTAAGATAGTTCCCATAGCGATCCAAGCGTAAAGCCCTGTTTTTCCAAACAGTTTATAGATTCCTACAATCATTAAGAAGTTAACGATTGCGAAACCGAACCATAATAAAATATTCATAATATTCCTCCTAGTTTTGTTATCGCAGGATGGTTACGAACTGCGTTTTGTAAAGCAATATAACTATATATGAAACAGTTTCTATTGTCAAATAATATTGGTATAATGAAATAGAGCAAATAGAATCAAAACAATAAATCATATCTTTGATACACTATGTTTGGAGGTGACACATGTTAGTAATTATACAAGAGGCAATAAACTGGATAGATGGAAAATTAACGGATGAGTTATCATTGAAATCTATAAGTGATTATATTGGATACAGTGAATTTCATACTAGTCGTAAATTCAAACAGTATACCGGTAGTACACTTAATAGATACATAACTCTAAGAAGACTTAGTAACGCAGCTAAGGAGTTACGAGATAAGAATGTAAGAATCATAGATATCGCATTCAAATATGGTTTCAATAGCCAAGAAGCATTTACTAGATCCTTTCATAATGCGTTTGGCATCAATCCAGGACATTATCAAAAAACAAAGAAACCAATCCCATTACTACTTAAAAAAGATGTGTTATTTCCCGATCATCTAAAAAAAGAAGGAGACGTGATAATTGTGAACGACAAAGAAATCAAAATTAGACTTGAGACAACACCAAAGCATAAGTTTATTTACTTAGAACGAAATAACGTTGACAACTATATCGATTTTTGGGATATGGTTGATAAAGAAGAAGGAATGGACTGTGATTACCTACATGGGTTACTAGCTAGTATTCCTGGTATTTACCCTGAAGGATACGGTGCATTCACTAAAGCTGGTTACATCTTTGGAACTGATGCACCAGTTGATTACAAGATAGAAAATAAATACGGATTCAAAGAAAAAATAATTGAAGAGCAAAAATACCTTATCTTTGAACATCCAGGATTCACAGAAGCAGAGTTTGGTGAAGCCTTGAATCAAGTTCGAAGAATAGCGTTAGATGAATTCGACTTTGAATTAAAGAATTACGAAAAGGATCAAACCTTTGTTCATGCATTCGAACATAGTGGTTCTGAAATATGTTATTACTTCATTAGAATTCCATTAAAAAGCAGTTAAAACTGCTTTTTTTATACGCTTACATTCAATTAGACCTACTCTTTACAGCCATTATAGTATATAATGATACATACTTTAAGTAGGTGAGCATATGAAGAAAATAGGTGTAGATATCGGTAGTACTACGATAAAAACAGTTGTATTAGACAAAAACAATAAAATCTTATATAAAGAATACCTAAGACATCGTTCAAGTATAACGACTTCTTTAATAACGTTATTAGAGAAAGTGGATACATTATACCCAAATGAACGCATGTTTTTTAATTTTACAGGATCAGCTGGAATGTTAATCAGTGATCATTTAAAAGTGCAATTTACACAAGAAGTGATTAGCTCAACTAAAGCGCTAAGATACCATGACGATTCTATAGATGTTTGCATTGAACTTGGTGGAGAAGACGCTAAAATCATATTCTTTGACGGAAACAATGTAGAACAAAGAATGAATGGAACTTGTGCTGGTGGTACTGGTGCATTTATTGATCAAATGGCTACACTATTAGACACTGATAGTGAACATCTAAATGAATTATCGCAAGGATTTGATAAAATATATCCAATCGCGTCGCGCTGTGGTGTATTTGCCAAATCAGATATCCAACCTTTACTAAACCAAGGAGCGAATCACGCAGATATCGCTGTTTCAATCTATCAGGCAATTGTAAATCAGACGATTGCTGGATTATCACAAGGTCGTAAAATTAAAGGTAAAGTAGCATTTCTAGGAGGACCACTTACATTTTCTAGTATGTTACGTGATCGTTTCATTAAGACATTAAACTTAAAAGATGTCTTCATCCCTGAAGATGGAGAAGTATTTGTTGCGTATGGAGCCGCATTAAACGCAACCGAAACAAAGTTTACAATAGAAGACCTTATAGCTAAAGTACATGATTATGAGGTTAAGATAGAACATAAAGAGAGAAAAACACTAACCAAATTATTTGAAAATAAACAGGAATATACTGATTTTACAAACAGACATGCAGAAGCATCTGTTGTAGAACGTGATTTCTCAACATATACAGGAAATGCATACCTAGGAATTGATGCAGGATCGACAACAACCAAACTTGTTTTACTAAGTGAAGCAAACGAAGTATTATATTACTTCTATAGCCATAACAAAGGGAACCCTATTGATATTATTAGAGAAGCATTAAAAGAAATATATGAGCTTAAAAATGATAAAACAATGATTCATAGTTCATACAGTACTGGATATGGTGAAGAGTTGATTAAAAACGCATTTCATTTAGATGGTTCTGAAGTTGAAACAATATGTCACTACAAAGCAGCTTCATATTTTAACAAAGATGTCGATTTCATAATCGACATTGGTGGACAAGACATGAAATGCTTTAAAATAGACAACAACGTTATATCAAGTATTATCTTAAACGAAGCTTGTAGTAGTGGATGTGGGAGTTTCTTAGAAACATTCAGTACCAACCTTGGATATGATATCAAAGACTTTTCTGAACTAGCATTAGATAGTTTAGAACCAGTTGACCTTGGTAGTAGATGTACAGTATTTATGAACAGTGGTGTAAAACAAGCGCAAGCAGAAGCCGCAAAACCATCTGACATCAGCGCAGGGCTTGCGTATAGTGTAGTGAAAAACGCATTATACAAAGTTATCCGCGCCACTGATATCAAACGAGAACTTGGTTCAAACATAATCGTTCAAGGTGGTACATTCTATAACAATGCCGTTCTAAGAGCGTTTGAAAAAGAAATCGGAATGAATGTTGTCCGTCCTAATATCGCAGGTTTAATGGGTGCATTTGGTGCAGCGTTAATCGCCAAAGAGAACCACAATGGACAATCAACCATTCTAACGAAACAACAATTAAAAGATTTTACATATAAAACAAAGAACGCAACCTGTAAACTGTGTCAAAACTATTGTCCACTAACAATAAACATCTTTAATGATTCCAAATATATATCTGGAAACAGATGTGAACGTGGAGCTGGATTAAAGCAAAACAATGATTATATTCCAAATCTTTACTTATATAAATACGATTCAATCATGTCTTACGTAAGTGATGAATCAAAAGAGTATAAAGGAACAATTGGTATTCCAATGGTTCTTAATATGTATGAAAACATGCCGTTTTGGTTCACATTCTTTGACGAACTAGGATATAAAGTCATTACAAGTGACCGTTCTAACAAAGCTCTTTACGAGTTAGGACAAGACAGTATTCCAAGTGATACTGCATGTTATCCAGCGAAACTTGTTCACGGCCATATAGAAAACATAATCACAAAAGATATGGATTACTTATTTTATCCAAATATGCCATTTAACTTCATTGAAAAGGAACATAGAGATAACGAGTTCAACTGTCCCATCGTTGCTTTTTATCCAGAAGTAATTGGTGCTAACTTAGAAGACTTACCAATGGATAAATATACACAACCATATGTTAGTTTGAATAAAAAACAGTATTTTGTTAAGGCCATATTTGAGTCCTTAAAAGACAAACTAGATATTAAGAAGAATGACATTAAAAAAGCCTTTGAGAAAGGCTTAGAGGAATACAATAACTTTAGATTAGATGTAATTAAAGAAGGTAAAAGAGCAGTAGAGTATGCAAAAGAGCACGATAAAAACATAATATTGCTTGCTGGAAGACCATACCATATTGATCCTGAGATCAATCATGGGATTCCTAAGTTACTTCGTAGTTTAGACGTTGTTGTTATAAGTGAAGATAGTGTGAATACACTATCAGATCAAGAACAAGTAAAAGTTTTGAATCAGTGGACGTATCACACAAGATTATACGATAGCGCGAAGTATATTTCAAAAATACCAAATGCTAACTTAATCCAGTTAATCAGCTTTGGTTGTGGATTAGATGCTATAACTACTGATGAAGTTAGGGATATCTTAGAAAAAGAGAATAAACTATACACAGGAATCAAGATTGATGAAGTAAACAATCTTGGTACTGCGAATATAAGAATACGATCGTTGCTTTCTACGATGAAGGAGCGTGAACCATGGCAGAATTAATATACGAAGATGGACGCGTACTCTTTACCAAAGAAATGAAAAAGGATTATACAATATTAATCCCATCTATGGCTCCATATCACTTTAACTACTTTATTCCAATCCTAAAAAGTAAAGGATATAAAGCGGCAGTACTACAAAATACAAACTTCGATGTAATACATGAAGGTATGAAGTATAGCCATAATGATATTTGTGTTCCAGCGATGCTTGTTATTGGACAATTCATCGATGCGATGAAGAATCAAGGATTTGATACACATAAAGTAGCTTTAATCATCACCCAAACCGGTGGTGGTTGTAGAGCGAGCAATTATGTATCATTAATCCGTAAAGCGTTTAAGAAAGCAGGATATGATTATATCCCAGTTATCAGTGTAAACGCAGGAGGATTAGAAAAGAATCCTGGATTTAAAGTTAACTCAGATATCTTATTAAAACTGATCACCGGTATTATGATGGGTGATATGATTATGCAGATATACAACGAAACTGCCCCTTATGAAGTCAATAAAGGGGAAACAGAAGCAGTATATCAAAAAGTGCAGAAAAAGCTTTATAAATACTTTTATAGATCATTTATAGGTGTTGTTTATTTTCCTAAGAAACGATTTGAATATGTTGTTAAAGCCTTTAGTGAAATAGAAGTAGATAAATCAGTTAAGAAACCAAGAGTAGGAATTGTAGGAGAGATTTATGTTAAATACAGTCCGCTTGGAAATAACAATCTTGAAAAAACACTACGTGATGAAGGTTGCGAAGTAGTAACTCCTAACATATTAGATTTCTTCATGTATACATTTGATAGTAGTTTACATGATATCTATGCATATGGTGGTAAGAAATGGGTTGCTTGGGTTTATAAGTTCATTCTAAACTTTATCGAATTCAGACGAAACAGGGTACGTAAAATCCTTAAGAAATATGGATTTAGAAACTTTACTAAGTATAAAGATTTACACAAATTCGCAGATGGATTATTACCACGTGGTATGCACGTTGGTGAAGGATGGTTACTTACAGCTGAAATGGTTGAATTGATCCATGCTGGGGCACCAAATATAGTCTGTACACAGCCATTTGGTTGTTTACCAAACCATATTGCAGGTAAAGGTATGTTTAAAAAGATCAAGCAAAAGTATCCAGAAGGTAACATTGTAGCAATAGATTATGATACGTCAGCTACAGAGATTAATCAGTTGAATAGAATAAAATTAATGATTAGTAATGCCAAACGTAATATGTAGAAATATTACGTTTTGTAATGTATAATGGAAATGGTGATAATATGGCAATTAAATATGAATTAAAACACGTGTGTAAACAAACAGGAGCACGTTATGGAGTACTACATACTCCTCATGGGAGTTTTGAAACTCCAATCTTTATGCCTGTCGGAACTAAAGCGACAGTAAAAACTCTTGAACCAAAAGAAATAGAAGAAGTTAGTGATGGATTAATACTAGGAAACACATACCATTTATGGCTTCAACCAGGTGATGACATCGTTAAAGAACAAGGTGGAATCCGAGGGTTCATGAAATGGAATCATGCCCTTTTAACTGACAGTGGTGGTTATCAAGTATTCAGTTTAAGTGAAATGAGAAAAATAACAGAAGAAGGTGTTACCTTCAGACATCATAAATCAGGTGAGAAATTGTTTATGTCTCCTGAAGATAGCATTCATATTCAAAATAACTTAGGGGCAGACATTATAATGAGTTTTGATGAGTGTCCTCCATTTGATAGTACGTATGAATATATGAAAAACAGTGTTGAACGTACGTTGAGATGGGCTAAAAGAGGTAAAGATGCACATCAAAGACCACATGACCAAGCGTTGTTTGGTATAGTACAAGGTGGACCTTTTGAAGACATAAGAGTAAAATGCGCTGAAGCGCTAATTGAAATGGATTTCCCTGGATATAGTATTGGTGGACTAAGCGTTGGAGAGAGCAAAGAGGATATGTACAAAGTCCTTGACCACTTAAAAGACGTTATGCCAACTGACAAACCAAGATATTTAATGGGTGTTGGTACACCTGATGATATAATCGAAGGTGTAATAAGAGGGATTGATATGTTTGATTGTGTGAATCCAACAAGACTTGCTCGTCATGGAAGTGCAATGACATCAACTGGGCGACTGGTCATTAAGAATAAACGCTTTGAAAGAGACAGTGCACCGTTAGATGAGAATTGTGATTGTAAAGTTTGTACAACATACTCAAAATCATATATCAGACATCTATTTAAAGCAGAAGAACGTCTTGGTCCAAGATTAGTGAGTTATCATAACTTGTACTTTTTAAAGCAATTAAGTAGTCAAATACGAGAAGCAATACAAAATGATAGGCTAAATGACTTTAAAGATGAGTTCTTTAGTAGATACTATAAATAAGCCATTATTTAATTATTTTTATTAAACTTTTACGTATTGTATGATATAATAAATTAAATTGTTAATTGGAGGTAATTATATGTTTGAGTCAATGGATAATTTTAATCAAAAACCCTCAATTAAAGTAATCGGTGTTGGTGGTGGAGGCGGAAACGCAGTGAACAGAATGATCGAAAATGATGTTCAAGGTGTAGAATTCGTCGCGATTAACACAGATGCACAAGTATTAAGACTTTCTAAAGCGGATTCAAGAATCCAAATTGGAAAGATGTTAACTAGAGGATTAGGGGCAGGAGCGGATCCTGAAATAGGAAGACGTGCTGCTATTGAAAGCGAAGACGAATTGAGAGAACTTCTTACTGATACTGACATGGTATTTATTACCGCTGGTATGGGTGGAGGAACTGGTACAGGAGCTGCACCAGTTATCGCTAAACTTGCAAGAGAACTTGGATGTTTAACAATTGGTATCGTAACAAAACCTTTTAGTTTCGAAGGTAGAAGAAGAGTCGCAACTTCATTAGAAGGATTAGACGCTTTAAAACCATTCGTAGATACATTAATCGTTGTGCCTAATGATCGTTTACTTTATGTAGTGGACCGTTCAACAAGTATGCTAGAAGCATTTAGAGAAGCGGACAACGTATTACGTCAAGGTGTACAAGGGATTGCTGAAATAATCACTGTACCTGGACTAATCAACGTTGATTTTGCTGACGTTAAAACGGTAATGAAAGATAAAGGTACTGCATTAATGGGAATCGGAATTGCATCAGGTCCAGATCGAGCAATCGAAGCGACAAGAAAAGCAATCCATAGTCCATTATTAGATGCAAATATCGATGGTGCAACTGATGCTATCGTAAATATAAGTAGTGGTGTAGATATCGCTTTATGGGAAGTAAACGAAGCTGTTGAAGCAATTCAAAATGCAAGTTCTACTGAGATAAACATTATTTACGGTACAACTATAAACCAAGATATCACAGAAGAAATTATTGTTACTTGTATTGCTGCTGGATTCGATGAAAAGAATCAAGTAGAATTCAAAGACATTGGTGTTAAACCTCATTCTGAGGAAGAACAAGTAGAAGAAAAACCAGTTGAAGACGAGCCTAAAAAGAAGAAGAAATCGAAACGTGTTAAAAAGAAAAATGAACAAGTTGAGAATCAAGAAGAACCTTCTAAAACAGCTATCCCTTCATGGTTAAAATCAAGATTTAAATAAGCGCTTATGCGCTTTTTTCATTTAAAGGTGATAATATGAATAAAAAGTATTTTTTAATGTATTTAGCAGTAGTATCAGTCATAATATTATCAATTGTATTCATTCCAAATATGGGTGACTTTGTCAAATTGATGCTTTTTGTATTGATCGCTACCTTAACAAGTCTTTATACATATAGTACAAGGAAAAAGAATTGAAATGGCATATTGAAGACGTTTTAAAAGATATTAAAGAAAACGTCACAGTCGTCGCAGCTACAAAATACTTTACTTCTACAGAAATGAGAGAACTCTTTCATAAAGGAATCACTCACTTTGGAGAAAACAGAGTAGAATTACTACAAGAAAAACAACAAGACCTATCAGATCTTGATATTACATGGCATATCATTGGTACTCTGCAAACAAAAAAAGCTAAAAAAATAATCAACGATATTGACTATTTGCATAGTCTTGATACAATAAAACTAGCTGAAGAAGTAAATAAAAGAAGAACATCACCAATCAATTGCTTTATACAAGTCAATATTAGTGATGAAGAAAATAAACATGGTCTTAATAAAGACGATGTCATCCCCTTTATTAATCAAGTAAGCCATTTAGAGAATATCCATGTTATTGGATTAATGGGAATGGCAGAGCACACAAATGACAAAACAGTGATTGGTAATTCGTTTGCAATTTTAAACGAACTACAATCTTTAATTAAAGAACAATGTAACATTGAATGTAATGAATTAAGTATCGGAATGAGCAATGATTACCTAATAGCGCAAGAACATAATAGTACGTTCGTTCGCTTAGGTAGTGTACTATTTAGTAGAGAGGTGTAACTATGGCAAAAAACAAGACAGCGTTTGATCGTGTAGAATTTGTAATGATGGATAAAGATATTGACGTTTTAAAACTAGCGAACCAACTTTTATATGGTACGCCTTTGATTGTAAACTTCGAGTCATTTAATGAAGTAGAGGCAAACAAAGTTATCACGTTCTTAAGCGGAGTTACATTCGCAATTGATGGTGAAATAGAAGAAATACAAGCCAAAATATTCTTATTTGCGACAAAGGCAGACTATAAAGATGGTTCTTTGCGTAAATTCGTTAAAGATTATAAACAATAGATGAGGAAACTCATCTTTCTTTTTATATGAAATTCCAAGATAAGATAAAACACTATACACCATCAACCATCACAACAACCAAATTCCTAACATTAACCGAACAAGCACAGCTTAAAAATAAATGTAAATACATCTATTTAGAGTTATCAGGAGGATATCAAAACGCTGAGTACAAGCGTGCATTCATCAATACTGATATCAAAGACATCGTTTGCTTCAAAATCCTTTACAACAAGAATTTTCTAACCTTAACACACCAAAATATTCTAGGAAGTATCCTCGCATTAAACATAGAACGTAATACAGTTGGTGATATTTTACCTGAAAGTGATGCTTTCTTTGTGATTGGTGAATTAAGTGAATTTATTAGAAATGAATTCACTTCTATTGGAAATCAAACGATTGAGTTAGAGGAAATAGATGGTTCTAAATTAGAACGAGTGATCAACCTAGAGGAACATAAGCAATTCATTGATTCAATGAGACTTGATTTGGTCGTTGCTAGAATCACTAAACAATCAAGAATAAACGCTAAAATCATGATTGAGAACGACTTTATCAAAGTAAACCACTTAGTATCTAATAAACATGCAAAAGAGCTTGTAAAAGAAGATATTGTATCTATTAGAAAACATGGTAGATTCATCATCTTAGATGCAATGGGTAGATCTAAAAAAGATAAAATAGTTTTGAAATATGGAAAATTTATTTAAAAAGGTTGTATTTTAAACAATATTTGTTAAAATAACCTAGTATAAAGACATTGATGAGGACACGCTGTTATATCATTATGTATTAAAAGAGACCAAGGGTAGCTGAAAACTTGGATACATAACTATAAGAGATATCACCTCTAAGTTTATAATCCGATATGTAGGGTTATACGTAACTAGGCGTTAACTAGATTGAGTGCTGAGAAATCAGAACATAGGTGGTACCGCGGATTATATAGTTCGTCCTAATTTTAGGACGGGCTTTTTTTATTGTATGGGGTGATCTGAGTATGGGGATATTAACAAGGTATATGGCAATAAAATGGTTACTTGAGAATAAGATAGTTATTCCATTTATAGTTATTTGGTTTGTTGGATATATCGTTATTATTGGAAGTTTAGAATGGCTTATTGAAAATGGACGTACCGCAAGTGAAGCATCAACGATGATGACAATTGCGTTGATCACATGGACTATAATATACGCAGTATTAATCGCTGTGTATGCATTATATAAAGATAGTAAAGAATTGTAAGGGGGACGTATTATGTATAATCGTTATAGGAATTTTGAATTATTAGACTATAGAGTTTGGATACCAGTTTTTCCACTGTTAGTGTTACTTGGATTAACGTATTTGTTTGGTCCAGACTTACTTCGTGATGGAGTAAGAACATTTAAAGAAATAAAAAGTATGTTGTTTAGAATTGTTATATGGGAAGTCGTTATTTATACTATCGGAGCATATGTAATATATAGAATAAGAAAAAACAGACCTATTAAAGGTTTAAAAGAGTAGAAAGATCACAAAAAGGAGTGAAGTAACATGGATTATAAACACACATTATTAATGCCTAAGACAGACTTCAAAATGAGAGGAAACTTAGGACAAAATGAACCACTAATGCAAGAAAAATGGAATGAACAAGATTTATACAACAAAAGATTATTAAAAAACAAGGATAACACACCTTATGTACTACATGACGGGCCTCCGTATGCGAATGGGAACATCCATATCGGACATGCGTTAAACAAAGTATTAAAAGACTTTGTTGTACGTTATAAGAGTATGAAAGGTTTTTATACAAGATACGTACCAGGTTGGGATACGCATGGTTTACCAATTGAGACGGCGCTTGTTAAGACTAAAAAAGTTAAAAGACATGAAATACCAAAAGTAGAATTTAGAAAATTATGTGCTGAATATGCTAAGGAACAAGTAGATAAGCAAAGAGAACAGTTCAAACGTTTAGGTATCTTAGGTGAGTGGGATAACCCATATGTAACATTAGAACCTGAGTATGAAGCAAGCCAAATGGAAGTATTTGCTTCTATGGTAGAAAAAGGGTTAATCTTTAAAGGATTAAAACCAATCTTTTGGTCTCCTTCAAGTGAAACTGCACTTGCAGAAGCAGAGATTGAATATCATGATAAGAAATCTCCTTCAATCTACGTGGCAATGGACGCTGTTGAGAAGTTTGATGTCGCATTTGATTTCAAATTCTTAATTTGGACAACAACTCCTTGGACAATCCCAGCTAACTTAGCGATCGCTGTTGGTGATCAAATCTTATATTCTTATATCAAAGTAAATGACAAAGAAAACTATTTAGTAGCTTCTGAATTAATTGAAGATTTAACAGCTCGTTTAGAGTGGGATAAAGTTGAATTAATCGAAGAAGTAAAAGGTAAAGTATTAGAAGGTATGAGCTACAAGCATCCTTTATATGATAGAGTAAGTCCTGTTGTTTTAGGACACCACGTAACAGTCGAGGGCGGAACTGGTTTGGTACATACTGCACCTGGACACGGGGAAGATGACTTTATGATCGGGCAACAGTACGGTTTAGAGACATTATGCCCAGTAGATGGAAAAGGATATATGACTGCTGAAGCAGTTCAGTACGAAGGTCAATTCATAGATGACTGTAATAAATCAGTTGTTAAAGATTTAGATGAACTAGGTTATCTATTAAAAATGGAATGGTTCACACATAGTTATCCTCATGATTGGAGAACTAAAAAACCTGTTATCTTTAGAGCAACTGCTCAGTGGTTCGCTAGTATTGAATCTTTAAAAGATGATATGTTACATGAGATAAAAGAAATTACTTGGTACCCTAAATGGGGAGAAGTAAGAATGGAAAACATGGTTAAAGATAGAAAAGCATGGTGTATCAGTCGTCAAAGAACATGGGGAGTTCCAATTCCTGTATTCTATAATGAAGATGGAACTGAAATACTAGACGCAGATGTAATCAAACATGTTGCTGAAGTATTTAGAACTGAAGGAAGTAACGCTTGGTATCTAAAAGAAGCCAAAGAGTTACTACCAGCCGGTTATACTAATCCTGCTTCACCAAACGGTGAATTCACTAAAGAAACAGATATCTTAGATGTTTGGTTCGACAGTGGAACATCACATCATGGTGGGATGAAAGACTTTGGTCTTGAATATCCTGCTGATTTATACTTAGAAGGATCTGATCAATACAGAGGCTGGTTTAATAGTTCATTAAGCACAGGTGTTGCTAAAATGGGTAAATCACCTTATAAAACATGTTTAACACATGGATTCGTATTAGATGGTGAAGGTCGTAAAATGAGTAAATCAATGGGTAATGTTATCGATCCTCTTAAAATAATGAAACAAATGGGTGGAGATATCTTACGTTTATGGGTTGCTTCTGTTGATTATCAATCTGATGTTAGAATCAGTAATGATATGATGAAACAAGTTAGTGAAAGCTACCGTAAAATTAGAAATACATTTAGATTTATGCTTGGTAACTTAGCTGATTTTAATCCAAGTACTGATAGAGTACCATTTGAGGAACTTGGTGAGATTGATAAATATATCTCATTGAAACTAAACAAATTAATAGCAGATACTACTTATAGATATGATCATTTCGAATTTGATTCTGTTTATAGAAATGTTACAAACTTCGTAACAAGAGAAGTAAGTGCATTCTATTTAGATTACACAAAAGATGTATTATACATCGAAGGTGAACGTAATATAGAACGTAGAAGTATTCAAACAGTGTTATATGATGTAACTTTAAGCTTACTTCAGTTATTAACACCGTTCTTACCACATACTACAAATGATGCGTACTTACATTTACCTCATCATACTGAAGAAAATGTATATTTAGAAAACATGCCTCTTGCTAAAGAATTAGGAAATGAAGACATTGTTGTTAAATACGACAAATTCATGGCAGTAAGAGATAATGTATTAAAAGCACTAGAAGAAGCTAGAAACAATAAAGTAATCGGTAAATCATTTAACGCTAAATTGGTTCTTTACCCAGAAAATGAAGTAAAAGAATTACTAGAATCATTAAATGTGAACCTACAACAAGTATTCATCGTTTCTCGATTAGAAATCAAAGAAGGAACTGGTGAATTCACATTCAATAACCTATCAATTGATGTTCTAAAAGCTGATGGTGAAACATGTGATAGATGCTGGCAAGTTGTGGATGAAACAAAAGAAGGACTATGTCCTCGTTGTGAAACAATTGTATCTAACAAATAATATTTTGTAACTTAAAGAAAGAAGTGTAAAAACACTTCTTTTTTGTTATAATAATTTCGAGGAGTGATACGATGAAAAAACTATTACTAATAATTAGTGTTTTAGCACTAACTATCACATTAACAGGTTGTACTAAAGGAGACCCATTCGAAGAAATGGAAGGGTTCAGTCTATTAGAAACAGATACAATATCATTAACGCATAGTAACGGGATTGCTGAGACTATTGTATATAGTTATACATTTGACAATGAGTACTTTGTATTTGAAAAGGATGAGTCATTACAAAACACAGTTCATTATGACTTCACAAACATAAATAATTTTGAAGACATTAGTGAAGATTTTAAAGCATTCTTAGATACATTTGATATTATTGTTGAAGATATGGTTGTTGTCGATTACGGAAGCACTGTAGAACTAAGTAACGGTGCCGCAAATGGTGATTTCAATTATGAAGAAGTTGATGTAATAGGGGACACAAAAGATGTGTATGCTTATATTATTACAGATGATGGAGCACGATTACGTTTAACATATACAATGTTTAACACGGCTGATGGAGTCTATTACATTCCTTCATACATCATTATTGAAACAATTGATTTACATAAGGCTGTGTCATATACGTTCTTAGATCCTAACAATGATTATTTTGGTTCAAATG
>NZ_CEXEES010000032.1:0-17211 GCF_982632705.1 Candidatus Izemoplasma sp.
ATTTAAGAAGGAGTAGGATATTATGAAGATAAAACTACTACGAACATTTTTACCAAGTAAAGACTATGAAACATCAAAGAAATTTTATAATGACCTAGGATTTCCTACAATGTGGGAAAACCATGAGTTGGCAATAATGGGGACAGAGGATTTTAGTTTCTTTCTTCAGAAATACTACAATAAAGAATGGGCTGAAAACTTAATGATGCAGTTATATGTTGAGGATTTAGAGGATTTATTCAAAATCGCAGATAAATTAAAAGACGATTACGAGGGAATCAAACTTAAACCTATATTTACCGCTGAGTATGGAAGAACTTTTCATTTGATTGGACCTGCGGGTGTTCTGTGGCATATGACTGAAATTACAAAAGAAGTAGAAGAACCGAACAAACTAATTTGTGAGGATCAATAAAAAAAAGGAGATTTCTCCTTTTTTATTTTGTGTAATGTTGTAAACCAGTTTTGATTAAATTAACAGTGAAATCCAATTTATTAAATATTTCTTCTTTTGATTGATTGTGTTGTCTACCGCGGATAATGATTGTTGTAAGTGAATTTCCAAGAAGTTCTAAAGCAGTATAAAATTCGTCTTTGGAACTATTGTAGTTATTGAAATCTATAAGTCCAACTTCAGGTGTACCAATAACAGACTCAATGATGTTATCTACAAAATATACTTTGAATGATTTATTTGTCACTGATAAGTATTGTAAATAATTGTTCAATAATGAGTAATTAGATTCACTTGTGAATGTATCATAATCATATTTAATGAGATTCTTCGCGAATTCGAATAAATCATTCCCTGATTTTTCGAATAAACCAGGTGCGTAGCTTTTTCTTTCGGTTTTCAAGATTCCAACCAAGAATTCCAAAACATCACCAACCGTATCAAAATAATTATAGAAAGAACCTCTAGAGATTCCTGCAAGTTTTGAGATAGACAATATAGATACATCGGAATATGATTTGGTTGTAAATTCAATTTTTGCAGCTGAGATGAATGTATTTTGTTTTTCTTTACTTATCTTATAGAACATATCCTTAGGCATTTTTATTCTCCTTTATCTTCGACAAGATTGTAGGAAGAAATGTTAAAGTTACAAATACACTTACTATCATACTTATCCACATTAGAATCGATATGTTTAAATGAATCGACAATGGAGATAATGCCATCGCACTTAGACCAAGTGAAATCCCAAGTGCATTTGTTATAATTGGTCTAGATGAATTCTTGAATGATTTTTCAACAGATTCAGAGCTAGAATTACCTTGTTTTTTATAGTACTGATATACACTACTGAAATGAACAGCGTAGTCTATCCCTACTCCTATTGTAATACTGAAAATCATAACTGTTGTTATGTTTAATGGTATCCCACTTAATCCGAGGAATCCATATAATGCAAGAACGGTAATTGAAATTGGAAGTATGCTTATAATAGCAACTTTAATACTACGCAATGTAAAGAGAAGCATTAACATTACTAGTCCAATCGCTATCAATATTGAATTTAACTGCATTGCCCCAATTGATGTGTTTAATTCCATCAATAGATACTGTACTCCAGTAATAGTCATATTCTCATTCGTATCAGTATATGCTTCAATTGTTTGAAGTGTCTCATTATCCAAATCAGTTGAGAATACAAGTAATCTAACTTTTTGATTGTCTTGGTTTATTAGATTATGGATTGTATTGCTTTCATCCATTTTGAGTTGATTATACATGTTTTCTAGGACAATGTTGTTTGGGATAACACCAGTTGATTGTTGTTGGTACATAATATCAAATATTCTATATGGATTAATTACCTTCGTAACTTCATCAAGTTCAAGAAGTTCTTCTGCATATTGATCGATGATATCTTTATCTGCTAAAGAAATCGGATCGCCATCTAAATCTATTGAAACAAAGAATGGAATACTACCACCGTTAACCTCTTGAATTTTATTTGCGTTTATAGCTACTTCGGTTGAATCTTTGTATACCATCAACATATTGAACTCATTATTGATGTTTCGAACTGTGAATGATGCCACTGTGAATATCATAATAATTATGATAAATGCTGGTACTCCTCGTAACATTCTGAATGGCTTCGATATATCCAGTTTTGATTTTGATATTTTTTTAGGTAAGACATTAATTTCATGCGATAAAATAAGTGGTAAAACCAACCAGGTTGCGACACCTGCAAGTAGAATACCTAATGCACTAAATATTGCCAGGTCATAAATGGAATCAGTATTCATTGATAGTAAACTTAAGAATCCAACCATAGAGGTAAGGGTAGTTACTATCATCGGGATACCAACTATAACTAATGTTTGCTGAAGTGCTTTTTTAGTTTCGTTTTTCTCAATTTTAGCGTCTTGATAATGAGACATAAAATGAAGTCCATCTGCGGATCCAATAACGATAATAAAGATTGGGACTACTGCTGTTAAAATAGATACTTCATTTCCGATCCAACCAACCAATCCTAAGGTCCATAGTGAACCAATGGCTGCAGGTAAGACACTGAATAGTGTAGGTTTGATTGCCTTCATCTGCCATCTAAATACAAGTAATATAGTTAATAAGGCAAGCGGGGGAAGTATTAGAAGAATACGAATTATATAATCGGTTATTTTTGACTGTGAATAATTGTCTCCTGAGATGTAAAACTCATAAGAATATTCACCTAATAATTCCTCTATATCATTTACTTCTTTTGTATTAAACGACTCACCTATAAACACTGTAAAAGATGAATAGTATACATCATCAATTACTGTAAGTGGTGAGAATTCATCAAAGCTAGAGTAAAACGTTTCTAACATATCAGTAGAAGCGGTTAAAAAGGGAATACTTGCACCATTAGCATTTATTGATTCCGGTGCAACGCCTTGTATTTGAAGAACTTCATTTATATCTCCTAAATCACGTTGAATGTTGTATAAGTCATTTTGCTCAATTGTTGTAAACTCGTCATGTTCTATTACAATGACTATTTGATTTAAATTCCCAAAAGATTCATTTAAATCATCCAACTGTTCTTCATACTTAGAGTCGTTAGTTGAAAACAATGCAAAGTCTGTATTCATTTCAATTCTGAATATACCAATAACGCTCATAACAACTGACAATGCCAGTAGTACTTTTAACGCTTTCTTATATTTGTAGATCATTTCAATATATTTTTTCATAATTACCTCCATATTGACACACTGTCAATATTATAAAACACGAACTCTTCAATGTCAATAAGCGATGAATATATTTTGAATCATATATTTTGTTAATAATGCATTAAAAATGAAAACTAATGTCCAAATGAGCTAACACATATGAGTGAAACGAGGTACTAGAAATGTAAGGTATTATTATATAATACCTTCTAAATATAAAAATGGTTTTTTTTTAGTGTTTATGTTTGCCCGAAATTGTGATAAAATATAATAAGTAAGGTTATGGCGTGATATGTAGTGGATAAACAAATTTGATTTTAGGGGTTTGAAACAAATGAATAGATTAGTTTTTGGAATAACATTTACATTTATATTTGCTTTTACATATTGGGTTGTTCCGCAAATATTAGTAGAACTGAATGCTTATAATGAAATAAGCATAATGATAATGAGCATAGTAAATCAATTAATCATTACTAGTGTTCCCGTAATAATACTGTTATCAATAACAGAAATACCCTTACTTAAGGTTGCTGGGTATTCATTATTAGGGATTAACACAGGGTTCTTGATAATTGATATATACGCTGGTGTTAGTGGAATTGCAGATTTTAGTACTGCAGCAGGATATGCATACATACTTCTTGTTATATGTAATATCGGATTGTTCGCAGCTGCGTTAAATATTGGGAATGAATTTTATTTTGGAAGAAGAGTTAAAGTATTCTTAGTTCTGTTAACAATTGTTATCTTTTTAAGATACTCACCAGTATTAGATCCATTCTTTGCATTAGCACAAGACTATAACTCAAATACTGGCCAAGGTTGGGATTTGAATGGTTTTATTAGAAATTTACATGTAGGCTTTTATGTTTTGACATTTATTCTTGAAGTATTAGCACTAGATGCTGTACTTAACGAGAAAGAAGAGCTAGGTTACGAATAAAGAGACATTCGACCCGGTTGTTACTATTAGTACACCGGGTTTTTGATTACAATGTTTTCAATACTATTTAAAATAGTTAGAAATAAATAATAGTTAATTTTTTACAAGGGGGAAATATGAAAAAAATTACTGTATTACTATTAGTTTTGGTAAGTGCACTTACACTTACTGCGTGTTCTAAAACGACGTACGATGTTACGTTCAACAGCAATGGTGGGTCTACTGTGACCACACTCACTATTAATGAAGGTGAAAAGGCAAGCGCGCCTACAGATCCTACAAAAGATGGATACATGTTCTCGTATTGGTACGAAGAAGATGAAACAATTCCATTTGATTTTACTGTCGCAATTACTGAAAATGTAGATTTATCTGCTATCTGGGTATTAACAGATGCAGAAGCTATGGCTTTAGACATTGCACAATTTGAAGCAACTATGTTTGATGTAGATAGCTTTGTTGATTTAGACACTCGATTAGATCTTCATGATACAAGAGTATCTTGGGATATTGAATCGGATTATATTTCAGAAGAAGGTATCATCTTACCGTTAATGCCTGGTGGAGTTGCTTTCACTGAAACAATAACGGCTACATTTACTTTAAATGAAGAAACATTAACAAAAAGTTACGATATTTCTATTGAAGCACCTGGTGAAGTAGTTATCAGTGAATCAAAGGAATTGGTATTTGAAAACCTTACAACTGAATATGATGTTGCTGATGGTACTTTAAATGTTTACTTTGAAGAAAATGGTTCAGTGCCATATGTAAAAGTAGAAGATTTTATGGGACTACTTGAAGGATTTGTTGATCCTGAAGTTGAGTTCACATATACAACTACAGATGGTGTATTAGAGATTTTCTATCAATACTATGATGAAGACGAAGATGAAACATATGATTTAATATTAACTGTAGATTCAATTGAAAATACTGTTACTACTAATGATCCAGCGTTTTACTGGGCTTATGTGTATTCTACTGAAACTAATTATGGTAGACATATCGAGTACGATTTTGAAAATCCTGACTCTGATTCAGACGAAGGTGAAAACATCATTTATGATCTAGATGATTTCAACATGGATATCGTTGTACATGAAGGGGATGTAGTTCTTCCTTATTATATGGCTAATCAATTATTAGCTGGTTCTTCATATTACAATGTATATTACAACTTTGATGGATTATACGGAATCTATAGTTTACCTGATGCTGATAGCAAGGAAATGAAAACAATAAGAAGTAGTTCTATGAATAACGCAGATATTCCTGCAGATTTATTAGTTCATACATTCTATATGCTTGCGTTTGACTTAGATAACTTATACGGATTAAAAGACATTATGAATGTAGATACATACTACACAATGTTATTTGATCAAAAAGATGATTTAATGACTCAAGACGCAGAAGATTTTGATTATGCGATGAGAGATTTATTATTAAAAGGATTAGATGAACCTCATACGAGCTATGGATATGCTTCATATTTCAATAGTTCAAGATGGGATGGTCCAGAAACAAATAACTTAGCATTCTATGGTACACGTTTTACAGGTTGGTACTATCAAGGGTTATTCGCCGTTGATGATGTATTAGAAGTAAAATGGGGAGCCAATCCTGATGGATGGAATGCATATGGTCCAAATAGACCTTACTTCTGGTTCTTAGATGAAGAAAAAACAACTGTTATGTTATCACTTGATGATTTCTCAACTGCAGATATTGAAGAGAATTCTGTGTTTGATTTAGAGATTATTGAAAAGGTAATGGAAGTTGATGATGCTTCAGGAATTATTCCTGTTATTGGAGAAGGAACTAAATTCTTCTATTATAACAATTCACCTGAAGATCGTATGCAATTAGAAATAATTGTTAAAGGTTCAACAGAAGCATATGTAGCAACGTATGGTGCAGCATTAGAAGCAGCTGGTTATACATACATGTCTGATGTTGATGCAGAAGAAGAAAAAGAGAATGGTTATTATGTAATGACTGTTGGTGAAATCAATTATATGGTTCAATTAGATTTCGACGTTGATTATGATTTATTATATATTGGTGTATCTGATGATGCTCCTGAAACATTTGATGATCAATGGCCAATTACTGTAAACGTTACAGACTTAGTTTATTCTGATAGCGCAGTATTCTTCGAAATGCAAATGGATCTAATTATGGAAGAATCTCCATTGTTGGAAGAAATCATTTTAGACTTATCATGGAACACAGGTGGAAACATCGGAGCTCTATACAGAATCGTTGGATTTATCACTGATGATCCATTCCGTGTAAGCTCAATTGATGGTGATACTGGTGGAAATGGTAGTTATTATGTAGAAATTCCTGGAATTGACGCATATGACGAATTAACATGGTCTTTATTGATTACTCCAGTAACATTTAGTGCTGCAAACGAGATGGCAACTATATTCATGCAAAACGGATTAGGTTCTATTATCGGTGTAACATCTGGTGGTGGAGCATGTTCAATTACTCCAATCTTATTACCAAATGGTACAGCATTCACAACAAGTTCAAATAACGTTTCAGCGTACCGTACAGGGACTGGAACGGTTGAAGATCCTTACGTATATCACAATACTGAGTTTGGAATTACTCCTGATTATCCAATCGCAATTGATGATATCTATACAGAAAGCGTATTATTGGATATATTAGCAAACGACTAATTCAGGTTTAATTTAGGTTTCAAACTATATTTATATATATAGAAAGAAAAAAGTTGTAAAAAAAAACCTTGATATCGTTTTCATGTAAAAAAAAACAAATAAATGTTTATTTATTGCCTTATTTTGGTATAATTTAAATATATAAAGAGAAAAGGAGAGATTTTATGAAAAAGTTTTTATTAGTATTTACAATGCTTGCACTTGTATTATCATTTGCAGCATGTGGAAAAGATCCTGTTGTTAACAATGCACCTACAATTAGTGGTGCTACAGAAGTTAGTTTAACTTTAGGTTCTAGCTACAACCCTCTTGAGGGAGTTACAGCAGCAGATGCTGAAGACGGTGACCTTACTGGTTCAATCGTTGTAAGTGGAGATGCAGTAGATGTAAACACTGAAGGTGTATACAATGTTGTATTAACTGTTACTGATGACGGAGGTAAATCAGCAGAGTTATTAGTTACTGTAAACGTTGGTGTTTACTTAGCAAATTACTTAAGCGGAATTGATTTATCAAAATTAAACGTAGAGCAAAAAGGTATTTTATTTGCTGAATTAGAAAATTATCTTTTAGATACAGTTGCTGGTGGGGTACCTCTATATAGAAGTGCGGCACGTGTAATGTTCTCTGAAAGAACACAATTATTCAGTGAAACATATAATGGAGTTATGGCATTTGGTGCTAGTTTCTCACAATTTACTCAAGATGATTCTAACGTACTTATGTTCGGTGAAGTTATGGGTGAAGTTGGAGAGTACACTTGGCGTGGTTCTTTCAACACAGATCCTACAGGATTAAACCCTTGGGAAGCTGATGATTCATCTACATCTGATTTCGTTGAATTATTCACAGGTGGATTATATGACTTCTACTTTGATGCTTCAAAAACAGGTTATGAAATTAATGGTAGTTTAGCAGATGGTGAGCCTATGGCTGTAAATGGTACAGATCAAAATGGTAAAGAATATGCTTACATCTGGCAAATTGAATTAAAAGATAACTTAACTTGGACATATCATCCAGATACTGATGTTTCAGGATTACCTGCAGGACATGAAGTATTAGATGCAAATGATTACTTATGGACATGGCAACACGCTTTAGATAACTCATGGTTTAGAGCTATCTCTGGTGGTGGAGATTTCATTACACATGGTGTAAAAGGAATTTCTGATTATTTAGCTGGTTCAGTAACATTTGATGAAGTTGGATTACGTATGGCTGATGGTGAAACTAATGTTTTAGAAATCGAATTCACAACTGAAAAAACTGCATTCGACATAAAATATATGTTCGCTAACTCTTTAACTCCTATCAATGAAGAATTATTCATGGCATTAGGTGGAGAAGAAGGTTCTTACGGATTAACTCCTGAAGAAGTAGCTTCAAGTGGTGTATACTACTTCGAAACTTGGACTCCAGGACAATTCTTAACATTCAAGAAAAATGATGCACATCCAGATAGCGCAATGTTCCACTATACTGGTTACCAATATCGTTTCGTTGATGGTTCAGATAGTATTTTCGCTGAATTCTTAGCTGGACGTTTAGATACAGCTGCTGTTCCTGCATCTCAAGTTGATGCTTATGGACAAGATCCACGTGTTAAAGTAAGCCCAGGTGCAACTACTTGGAGATTACAAATCAATGGATTTGGAACTGAAGCTAATCGTGATGCATTTATCGCACAATACCCTGAATTTGGTTTATCTGAAACATTCGTTCCAGAACCAATCTTAGGATATACAGAAATGAAACAAGCTTTATACTATGGATTCGACAGAAAAACTGCTGCCGTAGACGTAGTTAAAACTTATTTACCAGCTGCAACTCACTTCGCTGCTACTTATTTCTTAGATGGTGAATCAGGAATCTCTGTACGTGGTACAGAAGCTGGACAAGCTACTTTAGATACATATGCTGGAGAATCATTCGGTTACTTCCCAGATGCTGCTGTTGCTTTATTCAAAGCTGCTGTTGCTCAAGGTATTGCTGATGGATATTACTCTGCAGGTACTGCAGAAGCTCCAACTGAAATCGAATTAGTATTAACTTATGCATCAAGTGGTAACACAGGTGCACAAGCTATGGTTGCAGAAATTAAACAACAATATGAATCATTATTAGTTGATGACGTGAACCATGTTCAAGTTATCGTTACAATTAATGATGTTGCATTCCCAGATAACTATTATAACTTCATGATGATCGCTAATACCGATTTAGGAATTGGTGGAATCAGTGGTTCATTATTAGACGCACCTAGTTTCTTAGACGTTTATAATGACAATAACAAATCTGGATTTACATTAAACTGGGGTATCGATACTCATACTCCTAACATCGAAGTTACTTATGAGAACTTAGATGGAGATACAATTACTGAAATCTGGGCTTACAATGCTTTAGTTGAAGCTATCAATGGTAAAGTTTATATCATGGATGGTATTGAACAAAGTGCTTGGGAAGACTCAGCTACATTAATCAATGCATACTTAGATATGGCTGGAGAAGAATTTGCTTCTTCATCAGACGGATCTACAATTGCAGAATATGTATTAGGTGACACTTTAGCTAACTTAGCTGATGAAGACGATCAAATTGATTCAATTGAAGCATATATCGTTGTTACTGCATCTGGTAAAAACTCATTATACGTATTAAACGTTAAAGACGGTAAATACGAAATGAATACTGAAGCTGGATTATTCACTGACTTATTTACAGCAATTGAAACTCATGCAGATTATGAATTAATCTCTGTTGGAGCTCAAATTACTGATGACGCTGGTGTTCTTGCTGATGCATACTTAGCTGGATTAGGAATTACAACTTATGCTGACTTAGTAGCAGAAGCTGGAGCTGTACCTGCTGAAATCGTACAAGCTTACGCTGTTACTTGGGGTGGTACATACGGTGGAACTGACGTTTACTTAGTATTATTCGTAGATGGTTATTACATCGGTTGGGCTTGGTTATAAGCTTAACAAATTGATAAATTTATAAACTAAATTTAATGCAATTAATATAAAATGTTTGGGGAATCGTTCTATTGGAAAACAATAGTGATTCCCCTTCATTTTTTACTATTATATCGTTGTATATTTAGACGGAGTTTGGTATAATTGTTTTAAAAGAGTAATTTTATAATAGTGAGGAAGAGATTTTATGACAAAGTACATTATCCAAAGGGTAATCTGGATCTTCTTAATCTTAGTAGCAGTGTTAACAATAACATTTGTTTTACTAAAATTAGCGCCAGAATATCCACCAACGAAAAACGACCAAAAAGATACTTGGCTAGAGAAGCAAGTTGTTGATGGTTATTACACAAGTCAGTATTATGATGTAGGAAATCCAGAACACATGGATGAAGTAGATTACATCCGTAATACAAACGAAAACATCAACAAGACAGTATTCATCGTTAATCCTGTTAGCGACAGTACGGTTGTTAAGGTGTTTTATCGTGTGCCTATCGCACAACAATATGTTCAATGGTTAAAGAATGTAGTAACGGACTGGAACTGGGGAGAATCTACTAAGATTCGAGTTAATGTTCCGGCATTTACTGTTATAGCTGACAGAATGCCTATTACGTTAACACTGAACTTAGCTACATTGTTCTTCTATTTACCATTCGGTTTCGCATTTGGTATTATCGCAGCGTTAAAAAAAGATACGTTCGTAGACAATATCATGCAAATCGTTATTATGCTGTTCTTAAGCTTACCAGCATTAGTATTTATCTTGTTATTAATTATCGTATTTAGTTACAAGATGGATAACTTCTTGCCGTCCTTGTTCCCGATTGTATCGCATCAAGGGTTCTGGGCAATAGCTAAAGGATTTGTAATCCCAATCGTTGCAAGTGGTTTACCTGCAATTGCTGGATTTACAAGAATGCTACGTGCAGAATTATCTGAGGTATT
Source organism: Candidatus Izemoplasma sp. (assembly GCF_982632705.1). NCBI lineage: Bacteria > Bacillati > Mycoplasmatota > Mollicutes > Candidatus Izemoplasmatales > Candidatus Izemoplasmataceae > Candidatus Izemoplasma > Candidatus Izemoplasma sp. The sequence continues at coordinate 10,758 of NZ_CEXEES010000032.1, forward strand.
AACGTCAGAATTCGTACTACTAGCAAAAACAAAAGGATTAAGTCATACACAAGCAGTATTAAGACATGCAATCAGAAACTCAATCGTACCAATGTTACCAATAGTTATTGGTTCATTCGCAGGGTTACTGGGTGGATCATTCATCTTAGAAAAAGTGTATGCCGTACCTGGTGTAGGTCGTGTTACGCTTCAGGCGTTAACAGCTGGAAACTATGATTACAATGTAATTATGTCTTCAAGTGCATTCTACAGTATTATTGGTTTATTTACTGTACTAATCGTCGATTTATCATATGGTTTAGTTGATCCACAAATCAGAATGGGGGCGAAGAAATAATGAATAAAAATTATCCAAAGGACTATTTTACTTTAGTTCAAGACTCAGACCGCCTTCTAGACAAACCGCTGAAAACAAAGCAATTAACTTATTTCCAAGATGCTATGTTGCGATTTGGGAAAAATAAGTATAATGTAATTGCATCAATTATATTATTGGTTATGATCTTATTAAGTATCGTTGTTCCAATGATTACACCAGCAAGATATTATAACCAAACAAATTCAAACTTATCTACGTTGCCACCAAGAATGCCTTTAATTGAAAAATTAGGAATCTTAGATGGTACAAAAGACTTTGAAGAACAACCTGTTGATGTTGATACAATAGATCCAGTTACTGGAATCGGGTATCCACTTGGGTTCTCACCTGATTATATCGACATGGATACATTAGTAAATTATAAATTAGTAGGGTCAATTCCAAGTCCACTTTATGTTGGTGGTACGAATGAACTTTATATAAATTATGATAAAGACAGATTTACAATTGTTTCACCAGATAACACAGTAGATGAAGATTCTGGCGATGATGTTGTATATCTAATTACTGTCGAAGCAGATAGTCAATTTGTTGTCGATGTTGAAGCTATGGAATTTGGTGGAACTGTAACTGTAATGTTTATTGCTGATACAGAAACTCCAGTTGCATGGTCAGAATATACTGTACTTGGTACTATTACAGCAGCAGGAGTTCATACTTTTGCTACAACTGGAATAGCTGATGGTACTGTAGGTAAAATCGCAATTCAATATGAAATAGATGAAACTAGTACAGATGGTAGTGAAGGAATTGTATTAAACTCAGTAGTATTAGATAGAGAATTCAGCTTAGGTGCTGCTTCAACTCTTGAAGATGATGTGTTTGATGGATACCGTTTATCACGTTTTGCTCAAGTTTCATATAATGAAGATGAAGAAAACGGACGTTTCCTACGTGATGGAGCTTTATACCAAGTAGCTGACTTCACATATGACGTGTATGGTGCTTTATTTGCACCACAAGAAAGAATTATTGGATTTGTTGAATACCAACAAATCTTAGATGATAATCCAGGTATGGAAGCTAGTATCATTAACGAGCACCCTGATTACCCAGGTGATGCTAGTGCATGGTTATTTGGTGATGGTTATCCATTAACTGAAGTTGTTGGTGATGATTTCATTACTGTAGGTGGAGTAACTTACGGAAATATGTATGTAATGATGGATGGAGCGTATGCTAATGAATTTGATAGCACACCATTCTTCCCATTCGGTACAGATGTATTTGGTAAAGATTTATTTACATTAATATGGTTAGGACTTAGAACTTCATTGTTATTAGGATTCTTAGCATCATTAGTTAATATCGTTGTTGGAGTTATATGGGGAGCAATCAGTGCTTACTATGGTGGACAAGTAGATATACTAATGGAAAGATTTACAGATATATGGGGAAGTTTCCCACAGATTACAATGATCGGTATTATTACCGTATTGATTGGTCCCGGATTCTTAGCCTTATTTATCTTCTTGATTTATGATGGATGGATTAGAGTTGCTAAAGTTACAAGACTTCAATTCTATCGTTATAAAGGTAGAGAATATGTATTAGCTGCACGTACATTAGGTGCGTCAGATAGAAGAATTATATTCAAACATATCTTACCAAATGCTCTTGGTACAATCGTAACTAGAGTTATCTTAAGTATCCCAGCTGTTATCTTCTTAGAAGTTAACTTATCTTACTTAGGATTTGGTATTGGTAATGGACAATCATTAAAAATTGGTCCAGTAGAATTAACTGGTACTTCAATTGGTGTTATTTTAAATGATGGACAACAACAAATTTTTGCTGGAAATCTATGGCTAATTATTTTCCCAACGATCATCGTTTCAATCCTGATGATAACGTTTAATATGTTTGGTAATGCACTTAGAGATGCATTAAATCCACAGTTAAGAGGTAGCGAATAATGAGTAAAGATATCGTATTAGAAGTCAAGAATTTATCAGTAGCATTTAAAACACCAAATGGTTTAGTTCGTGCAGTAAGAGATGTTTCATTTGAACTTGAAAAAAATGAAACGTTAGCTATCGTTGGAGAGTCTGGTTCTGGGAAATCAGTAACTTTACGTACTATTATGGGTATTCTTGCTCGTAATGGTGTTATCAATGGTGGAGAAATTAATTATCGTAACCAGGATTTAACTAAGTTATCAGAAGCGAACTTCCATAAGATTCGTGGTAACAAAATTGGTATGATCTTCCAGGATCCACTATCAAGTTTAAATCCAATTATGAAAATCGGTAAGCAAATCACTGAAGCAATGTTAGTGAATGGTAACCGTATCAAGAACAGAATGCGTGATTTATATCACCATGAATTCCATGATTATTTAAACAAAGTAACTTTAATTAACATCTTAAAAGATGATATTAAAAATAAGCAATTTGAGATTAATAAAGATGAAGAATTATCTAATGAAGAAAAGAAAGCTCAATTTGTTGCATTCAAAGCAGAAAAAACTGCATTGATCGCAAAAGAGAAAGCTTTACTACCTGATTTAAAAGCTAAATACAAAGCTAAGAAAAAAGAAGCAAAAGCAATTGTTCTGGCTGAGAAGAAAGAAGTTCTTCAAGAACGTAAAGAAACTTTATCTAAAATTCAAGCTAGAATTTCAGAGTTACAAGCTGATTACAAAACATCTCAAAATGAAGAATTAAAAGGTCAAATTGAAGAAGTTAAACAAGAACTTGCTGTAACTAGAGAAGAGTTCACTAGACGTTTCAAAGTAACAAAAAAAGAAGCTAGAGAACGTACAATTCAAGTTATGACTGAGGTTGGGATTCCAGAACCTGAAAAGCGTTTTGAACAATACCCATTCCAATTCAGTGGTGGTATGAGACAACGTATCGTTATCGCTATCGCGTTAACTGCTAACCCTGAAGTATTAATTTGTGATGAGCCAACTACAGCATTAGACGTTACGATTCAAGGGCAAATCTTAAAATTAATTAAAGATATTAAAAAAGAACGTGAATTATCAGTAGTATTTATCACGCATGACCTTGGAGTTGTTGCTAACATGGCAGACCGTGTTGCAGTAATGTATGCTGGTAAGATTGTTGAATACGGTGAAGCAGAAGAAATCTTCTACGAGCCACAACATCCTTACACATGGGCATTATTATCAAGTGTTCCTGATTTAGATACAACAGATAAATTATTAAGTATACCTGGTACGCCTCCAGATATGCTATTCCCTCCAAAAGGAGATGCATTTGCAGATAGAAACAAGTATGCTTTAAAAATTGATTTTGAGGAACGCCCGCCGTTCTTTAAAGTTACTGATACACATTATGCAGCAACTTGGTTATTACATCCGGATGCACCGAAAATCGAAATGCCTAGCATAATCGGTTTACGTGTTAAAAAATACAAAGAAGAAGCAAAAGCTTCAATCGCAAAACAAAAAGCAGCAAGCAAGATGAATGAAGGTGATCAAGTTGAGTAACAGAGAAGTAATTTTAAGTGTAAGAAACCTGAAACAATATTTCAAATCAGGTTCTGGACGAAACAAGATCGTCGTTAAAGCTGTGGATGATATCTCATTTGATATATTCAAAGGAGAAGTATTCAGTTTAGTAGGTGAATCAGGATGTGGGAAAACTACAACTGGTCGTACTATTATTAAGCTATATCCATCAACAGGTGGAGAAGTACATTTCCATGGTACACGTATCGTAAGTGATGTTAAAGAGGCGAAAGCAACATACAAATCACTTTTACAAAGATTAAATCAAGATAAAAATACAGCATTAGCTGATTATAAAGCTCAATTAGAAAGCAATAAAATTACACAAGAACAATATACTGAAGAAGTTGCTAAAGTAAATGCTACATTCAACGTTGAAAAAGATGCTGGATTCCAAGTATTTAGACAAGCTAAGAGAGACAGATATTTCGAACGTCAAATTGATGAAGATGCAAGAGAACAAGCAAAAGCATTTACTCCTGAATCTGCAGAGTACCAAGCAATTGTTACTGAATATGACGAGTTAGAAACTGAAATCAAGGCTGATATTGATAGACTTCTATCAGAACTACAAAATGGTTCTATAGAAGCAGCTAAAATTAAAGAACTTAAAAAAGATTTAAAAGCTCAACAAAGAGAATTAAAAATGAATCGCGTTCGTATGAAGCAAGATATAAGCACACACCGTTATAACTTAATTCATAAAAACAGATTATTAATGCGTAAGATGCAAATGATCTTCCAAGATCCAATCGCATCATTAAACCCTCGTATGACAGTAAAAGAAATTATTGCTGAGGGATTACGTATCAATGGATTAAAAAATGAAGTTGTTATAGATAGAATGGTTAAAGAAGCATTAACTACAGTAGGGTTAGTACCTGAACATGCTTCACGTTATCCTCATGAATTTAGTGGTGGACAACGTCAACGTATCGGTATCGCAAGAGCCTTAGTTGTTGAACCTACTTTCATAATTGCTGATGAGCCTATTAGTGCATTAGATGTATCGATTAGAGCACAAGTAATTAACTTATTGAACGATTTAAGAGAAAACAAGGGAATCACTATTTTATTCATTGCACATGATTTATCTGTAGTAAAATACTTCAGTGACCGTGTTGCAGTAATGTACTTTGGACGTATTGTTGAAATGGGAGACAAAGATAAAATCTTCCACAACCCGTTCCACCCTTACACATTATCATTAATCGATTCAATTCCATTACCTGACCCTACATTCGAGAAGGCTAGAGGAAAATTAGCTAACTATAATCCTATGATGGAACATGATTATTCTGAGGAAGCTCCTACACTTCGTGAAGTAGAGCCAAATCACTTTGTATTATGTAACCAAGCAGAATATGACAAATATCAAGCGAACTTAAAAAAATAAATGAAACCAATTAGATTCATTATTATGATTATCGTTTTGGTATTACTGGCATACGGTTTACAAAGCTTAGTCTATAGTTCAGGATTGGATTATGAATACACATCAAATGCATTATTTGTTGTTGGGATCATAGTATTCTTTCCAGCAATAATAGTACAAACTGGATCATACGAAATCTTTTACGGAATGAGATATAGTTTCAACAGGTTCTTTATTAAGAACTATAGAAAACATTATCCATCATTAAGAGAATATAAAGAGGAAAGAGAACAAGTCATTACTACTACATTCTTTAAGGAGTTACTAGTAGCTTCTATAATACTTGTAGCGGTAGCAGCTGTTCTTGCAGGACAAGTTACTTATGGATGAGAAAAAGCAAATTCATAGAAAGTTTGTAATAACAATGATAAGTTTAGTGTTAAGCGTAGCAATAGCAATTACTTTAGCGATTGTTGCATTACTTACACTAGAAAATCAAGGAACTGCATTTGCAATTATCTTTGGTATCATGTTATTGATGCTTCCTGTTACTTCATTCTTTAAATCAAGAGTTGATCAACTAACAAACCTATCGTTTTCCGCAAGAATACACGCAAGTCCCGGAAACCCACTTACTACCAATAGATTACTTACAAAAGAAGGGTTCTACAATTACTTAAATAAACAAGATTATGTGTTATTCAGTGATGATGACATACATACCTTTTACTACAGGATTAAAAAGGACGATATAAAGCAAATGTTCAAAGGATATATATTCGAAGTGGTTGTTCTTATCAAAGACTCAGTTAACGAATACTTTCTAGATATAGTAGATGAAGAAGTTCAAAAGCTATACAGAGAGTTCGCTAAAGAGAAAAAACGTGTTGATAAGATGTTAATTACTCAGATCAGAGAAATTGAAGACTTAAATGAAGAAGAAAAAGATAAAGTGAAACAAATTGTATTTATTCGTACTAGACAAGGGATTATTTCAACTATCAATGTTGCGATTATCCGTGATGCTAAGAAGGCAGTAATGCTTTATTCAGATAAATACACTCCAAGTATGTATTATTCATACCATGTCGACCAGATTAAGAAAATGGTATAATTATAAATTTAAAGGTGAAACTATTGTTTCACCTTTTTTTTGTTATATATTAGCTATTCCCTGCAACATATACTTTTATGCCAATTATATATATAGACGTTGTTCTAT
>NZ_CEXEES010000033.1:0-15962 GCF_982632705.1 Candidatus Izemoplasma sp.
ATTTGCATTTATTGGAATTACTGATTATGCACAAGAAAGTTTAGGAGAAATCGTATTTGTCGAACTTCCAGAAGAAGACGACGAGGTAACTGTAGGTGGAGAATTCAGCGCTATAGAATCAGTGAAAGCTGCATCAGACATCGTGAGTCCTGTATCGGGAACTATAGTTATGGTCAATGAAGATTTAGAGGATAACCCTGAATCAATTAATGAAGATCCATACGAGAACTGGATCGTTAAAATTGAACTTGAAGATAAATCTGAATTAGAAGCACTTTTAAGCGCAACACAATATAAAGAATTAGTCGAATAGGAGGAACAAGATATGTTTAAATATTTACCTCATACTGAAGAAGACATCAAAGAAATGCTTGAGGTGATTGGAGTAGACAATATCGAAGACCTATTTAGCGAAATACCTACTGAATTAATGGGACAAGATCTAAATGTTCCATTTTCTCATAGTGAATTAGAGTTACAACGTAGATTCCAAGATTTGGCTGACAAAAATACAACTTTAATTCCATTTGTAGGAGCTGGGGCTTACGATCATTACACTCCAAGTGTGATACGTCACATTATCGAGCGACAAGAGTTTTTAACAGCTTACACACCATATCAACCTGAGATTTCTCAAGGAACATTACAGTATATCTTTGAATACCAATCACACATTTGTGAACTAACAGGTATGGATGTTTCAAATGCATCAATGTACGATGGGGCAACTGCAACCGCAGAAGCTATGTTTATGGCTATTGGAGCCAAAAAGAGATCCAAAATATTAGTATCTAAAACAGTAAATCCAAATATAATTGAAGTATTAAAAACTTATGCAAAGTTTAGAAATATCACAATTGATTATGTTGATTCATTAAATGGAGAAACATCAATTGATGATTTAAAATCAAAAAACAGTAAAGAGTACGCAGGAATTATTGTTCAATCTCCTAACTTTTACGGAATCATTGAAAACTATGAAGGATATCGTGAAATATTAGATGAAACAAAGTCATTATTCATTATGAATAGTGATATTTCGACATTATCTGTACTTAAAACTCCAAAAGAATATGGTGTTGATATTGCTATTGGTGATGCACAAGCACTTGGTATTCCACTAGGATATGGGGGACCTTATATTGGTTATTTAGCAACAACAACTAAATTAATGAGGAAAATGCCGGGACGTATCTGTGGTGTTACAAAAGATACAGAAGGTAAGAGAGCATTTGTTTTAACTTTACAAGCAAGGGAACAACATATACGCCGTGAAAAGGCAAATAGTAACATTTGTAGTAATCAGAGTTTACTAGCATTATTTGTTACTGTGTATTTATCTGTAATGGGTAAAAAAGGATTAAAAGAAGCGCAAATGAATTCATTTAATGCAACTCATTATTTATATGAACAAGTTACTAAGTTAGATGGATTTGAAGCAGTATTCAACAAGGAATTCTTTAAAGACTGTGTTATTAAAACAACTAAAAATGTAGACAAGTTAAATGATTTATTATTTGATAATGGTATTTTAGGACCTCTTGATCTTAGTAGATTCGATAAGAATATGGTTAATCATTTACTATTTAGTGCTACTGAGAAAAGAACCAAAAAAGAAATAGATTTACTAGTTTCAGTATTGGAGGTAGCCTAATGTATTACGATAGACTAATTTTCGAAATATCTAATCCTGGAAGAAAAGGATATAGCTTACCAAAATGTGAATTCAATGATTATTCAATATCTGAAGACTTAAAAAGAAAAGAAGAACCAATGTTGCCAGAAGTTTCTGAGTTAGAAGCTGTAAGACATTATACCAACGTTTCATTCAAGAACTTTGGGATTGAAAAAGGATTCTATCCACTTGGATCTTGTACAATGAAATACAACCCTAAAATAAATCAAGACTTATCAAATATGCCAGAATTCAGTTTACATCCATATGCTCCTGTTAAAGCGGCACAAGGTGTACTCGAAGCATATTATGAAACACAACGTATTTTAAGTGAATTAAGTGGATTACATACATTTACCTTGAACCCATATGCTGGTGCTCACGGTGAGTTAGTTGGCTTAATGATTATAAAAGCGTACCACCAAAAACAAGGTGATGAGAAACGTACTAAGATTATTGTTCCAGATAGTGCACATGGAACAAACCCAGCAACTGCGTCAGTCGCAGGATTTGACGTTGTAGAAGTTAAATCTAATATGGATGGAACTGTAAACGTTGAAGCATTAAAAGAAGCGTTAAACGATGAAATAGCTGGAATCATGCTAACAAATCCTAATACACTTGGAATTTTTGAGAAAGACATCTTAGAAATTAAAACACTAGTACATGATGCTGGTGGATTACTATATTATGATGGTGCAAACCTTAACCCAATTCTTGGACTTGCAAGACCAGGAGACATGGGATTTGACATTATGCATATCAACCTACACAAAACATTTAGTACACCTCACGGTGGAGGAGGACCAGGTAGTGGACCTGTTGGTGTTGTCGAACACTTAGTAGAGTTCTTACCAAAACCTGTTGTTAAAAAAGAGAATGATCAATTTACAATTGAATTTGATAATGATACAACATTAGGTCAAATCAGCCATTTCTACGGTAATATTGGAGTGGTCTTAAAAGCGTATAGCTACCTATTATCTATCGGTAAAGAAAACTTCAAACACATTGGTGAATTATCTGTATTAAATGCAAACTACATCAAAGAATCATTAAAAGATGATTACTTATTACCAATTGAAGGTATCTGTAAACATGAATTTGTGTTTGATGGATTAAAAGATAAATCTAGTCATGTGACTACATTAGATGTCGCAAAAAGACTTTTAGATTATGATGTTCATCCACCGACTATTTACTTCCCTCTAGTATTCAAAGAGGCATTAATGATTGAACCTCCTGAAACAGAAAGTAAAGCTACAATTGATAACTTTATTACTATAATGAAAAAGGTCGCTGATGAAGCTAGAACGAATCCTGAACTAGTTAAAGGTGCTCCTTATAATACTGTAGTAAAACGTTTAGATGAAGCAACAGCTGCAAGAAAACCTATTGTTAAGTTTAGAGATATTGAATCTTGAGAGACTTAGTAATCATTGGTGCTGGACCAGGTGGTTTTGATACTGCGATCCATGCTAAGGAACTAGGACTAGATGTTGTTTTAATTGAAAAACATATTGTTGGAGGTACTTGCCTAAACTATGGTTGTATCCCTACAAAAGCGTTATACCACAATGCAAAACAAATCAAATTGATGAAGTCACTTGATGTATTTGGAATTGAAGTTGACAACTATAATGTTGATTTAAATAAAGTGAAAATTAGAAAAGAAGAGATTGTTGCATCTCAAGTTAAAAACATTATTACAACATTGAATAAGTTGAATGTTGATTTAATGGAAGGTGAAGCAACAATCATAGATAAGAATACTGTTTTAGTTAATGGTGAAGAAATCAAAACCAAAAACATTATTATAGCTACTGGTTCTAAACCATCAATGATTCCATTCGAAGGACAGGATTTAGATGTTATTCATACTTCAAGAGATATACTTTCACTTGAGACATGGCCTAAAAAGATGGTTATTGTTGGTGCTGGTGTTATCGGGTGTGAAATGGCATCAATATTTAATGAATTTGGAACTGAAGTTCATTTAGTTGAATATATGGATGAAATATTGCCTCCACTTGATAAAGACGTAAAAAAACGCGCTCGTAATTTATACAAACGCGCTGGAATTAATATTTATGTTAAATCTAAGTTCCTTGGAGTTAAACAAGAAGACGGTATATACAAGGCAATGATTGAAGGCAAGAAGAAGACGCTCGAGATCGAAACAGATTATGTACTGGTATCGACAGGTCGCTCCCCAAACTTTGGTGGAGTTGATTTAGATTCTCTAGGTATAGATTATACAAGACAAGGAATCATAGTGAATGAGAATAAAGAAACTAGTGTTAAAGGTATTTATGCAATTGGAGATGTTAATGGTGAATTTATGTTAGCGCATAAAGCGACATATGACGGATTCAAAGCTTTAGCACATATTCAAAAACACGAGAAGAACATCAGGTTTGATCAAGTCCCAAGTGTTGTATTTACTTTCCCTGAAATCGCTACTGTTGGAAAGACTGAACAAGAATTAGAAGGTACAAATTATCGTATAAACAAATTCATGTTTAAGACAAATGCAAAAGCACAGTGCTTAAACGAAACTGATGGATTTGTGAAGATGATTGTTGATGAAGAAGGCATTGTTGTTGGATGTCATATCATTGGACCTCACGCTTCTGATTTAATACATGAAGTAACATCTGTCATGTACAATAATATTGGTATCGAAGAATATAAGAATATTATTCATGCTCATCCTACTATAAGTGAAGTAGTGAGTGAGTGTATTAAAGGACTATAAAAAAAGACCAATTAATTGGTCTTTTTATTTATTCATATTTCCATTCACTGTTCTCGAATGTAACTACTCCATCACTTACCGTAACATTGTCCCATGTAGGTAAGTTAAGGAATGCTTTATCAAAATCTTGCTCTCGCAATGTAGAAACGTAGAATCTATTGTTATCATCTCTGTTACTTGGAGCGTATACAATATTGTATTCATATGACCAGCCGTATCCAGGGATCCACTCCCAACCACCTTGGGCAACTGCATATCCTCTAAAACTATTGATCATTATACCGTTAAACTGTGATCCATCTTCATATTCATACTCTAATGGATTTGCTGAGTTTCCAGCTGCTTTAGCATATAAAGCTCCTGTTAGTTGAATTTTTGAGTTGATTGCATCTAAGTATATTGATTCTTCACTATAGAAGAATCCAATAAATTCGTTTGCATCTGAGTTATCGTTCGTTTCATTTATACTATTCATTCTAATATTATCATAAGATAACAATGTAAATGCTTTTGAACTATCTTTAGTGTCTAACCCTTCGAAATCATTCATTTCAAAGTACGTTTCACCCATTACTAGAAACATTGCATCATCAAATTCTTTTTCATCACCCATGAAATATAGGTTTCCAGCTACAACAAATGTACCGTTTATTTTTTGAGTTTGTCCACTAGAATCAAAGGTTAAATTACCAAGAACAACTAAAGCTTCGTTGTCATCATCTTTGACTTTCATATTTTCTCTAATAATCAAATCCCCATCATATACTCCTGCGAATTTAATTTCTATGTTATCATTATCCCAATCGTATCGATTATTGTTGGTAAGATCTACATATGGTGTATTTGGATATGTTGCTCTTCCACGTCTACCAGAATATGTAATGATATCCATATTATCTCTAATAACATCTTCCCAGTTAAGAAGAGTAGTAGTATCTGTTATTGTACGATTGTCTGTTGGTAAGTTTTGAGTTATTTGATCTAAGAAGTAAGATTCAAAATCAAAATTAGTAAAGAAATCTGTAATATTATCAGGTTCTATTTTTCCTTTTTCAGGTAATGTACTACCTTGTACATCTTCGAATTCAGAATCATTAATTACAGTATTGTTAATTGCGTTTGGATCTTCTGTGTAACATGCAAAATCACAATATAAATAATCGTTTGTGAAGTACATGTCTGATTTGTTGTTTCCATCTTCTAAATCAGGGAAAGTTCCACTCGCAGTTGGAGTTAAATAGTTTTGGAACATTACGTCATCCTCATACCAAACTGATTGGTTTGACATGTAGATGTTATTTCCAAACATATCCACTTCGTCGTAATAACCACCATTTAGAACTAAGTCACCATTTGTACCTAAACTAAATTGGAATGGATGTGGTGATGAAACAGTAGAACCGGATACAGAGATATATGCATATTTAACCAGATCAGTTCCACTTGATAAAGTGTATGCGAATCTGTATACATAAGATTCAACTCCACTTACATCTCCAAAATCAGGAAATTGAGCTGTCACATCTGTTACATCAACGCTATAGTCAAGAAGCATTCTTGGTGCTTCGATATTATTAAAGTCTGAGTATGTTCCACCAGCTGTTATGTAGACTTCCATTTCTGAAAGTGCTTGTGTGATGAGCCCCATACCTACTGACTCATCATTTGTATTTTCAATTTGTTGTGTTGTTGTACTACTTAAACTTATTGTGGCACCCGTTACTGTAGTCACAGTAAAAGACAAGACAGCAATAACAATTATCGCCATGGATAATGTACTACCTTGTTCGTTTGTAATAATATTATTATTAAACAATTTTTTGATGAATTTCATCATGAGTGGACACCTCCTCTTTTGTAACTAACTATTATATCATAGTTTAGTTCGCATTTCAAATCTTATACAAGTATAGTCGTAATGAACGTTTGTGGTTCTAACGGATGACCGTTTGGTAAAACAATCTCTAGTACAAGTGTTAGTTTTATTAAACCTTGTTCACATGACTCAACACCAAGATCACAATTGACAGGATCAATAGATATTAATTCTATAGATGATATGTCAAGTATCCTAATAGATGGATCATTTAGTTGTACACCATTATACGTGATAATTCCAGTAGATTTCTCAAGTATAAGAATATCTGTGATTGGATTAGAAGTATCGGGAATAATTGCACCTGTAGCGGGATCAACAGTGTAATCAAATAAGTGTCTTAACTCAATAACTGTGCGATCAACTGTATCAGACATTAATTCTAATTCTTGTGGTTCTAAGTTAAATATTCTGTATTCAATTGATTCTGAAATTACATATGATTCACTACTCAATCTCGTATCTTGAGCCAGTTGATTTTTTGCAGCTAAACTAAGCATTAATACTTGAATTAACATGATCATAAGTAGACTACCTACACCAATACTGATCATTAACTCTAGTAAAGTAACCCCTTTATTATTGCTAATATTATCATTCATTAGAAAACAGCCCCTTTTGTGTTAAAGTGCGATTGTCATCAATGTCATATTCTATCCAAATAATGACATTATACAATTCCAAATTTGCAGATGAATTTGCTGTAAAATTCCCAATGATTGTTTGAACCTGACTAGGTATATTGCCATTAACAACCATGCTATCTATATATGATTGTGGTAAGTTGTAATTCATTATAAACACTCTAAATTCAGCAGCTTCAAATGAAACATTATTCCATATAGTTGCAAACAACTGATCACATAAAAGTTCATCTTCAGCACTCAATATATTACAGTTGTCTTTATTTAACTCAATGTAATATTGACTTGATGCGTTTGCGTTTATAACCAATGTTTCAATATCGTTATAAGATATTCTATTCAAACCATCTAGAGTACCTTGTGCAATATTTGATGCAGAGCGTCTTTTTTGTTCACGGTCATTGATTTCAATATTATTTACCAATGTTGTTATCAATGGAAAAATAATTAGTGTTGTAATGAAAATAACTGCGAATAATTCTAGAATTGAAAAACCTTTGTTGTTTAATTTCATAGTCATACAACCTCCCTCGTTAAATAGGTCTTTTTTATTATAACACTTATAAAATAAAATGTAAAACATATGGACCACATTTGTTGCAATAAAAAATTATTTATTTTTTTGTAAATCAAGCCGTTTTGTAGTATAATTGAAATGATAGAAAAATAGTATATATGAGTAGGTAGGGTGAGATTATGAATTCACAATTCAAAAACAGTAAAATAGGAACGATACTTTATGTCTCAATTATTTCAGTAGTTGTACTAGTTACGATACTGATTTTTTGGTACATGTTATTCGGTTATAAAGCAGGAACTTATAGTGAAGATACTATACTAGGTAGTGTATATTTAGGAGGACTTCACGAAAATGAGGTCAATGCAAAAATAAACGAAAAATATGTTGATTGGTTAAACGATGATCAAATAACATACGAATTGACTTATCAAGGTTACACATATGAGTTTGATAGAGAATTATTCTCGTTCAACATAGAATTATCGATGGTTAGACTTGTGGACGGGCAAACAAATGAATTGACTGTTCAATATCAAGAATCTGGAACAGATAGGCAAGATACGATTACCGAAATAGAAGGATTACCATATCTTCAAGGAGTTGTAGCTAACGTTGACATTCAAAGGTTAATAAATGATATCTTAGGAGACGCTGGATTAATGAAGACATATTCAACTAAAAGAGTAGAAGATTATTTAGTTGATCCGACTTTGAGCATTATCGAAATCAGTTCACAAAGATTCGATGTACCTGATGGTGTTAATGGACAGGATTTAATAGATGGGATTGTTTCTTTATATGGAGACGAGTTCATTGTAATTGAGAGCAAAGAGATTTATGATGTAGTAGATGAATTAAAAACTGAGTTATCTGATGCAGAAATGACAATATTAAGTAGAGCAATACTAAAACAATTATTAACAACAAATTTCAGTATACATGAAGTTCATTACGATCCAATTATTGAATTTGGTTTATATACGTTAGAGAATTACCCACATAAAGGTAGCAACACTTATATCAACCAAGTTACAGATTCAAGTTTTAGTTTCTATAATCCGAATAATTCTGAATATAAATTTATGATTGAATACGATACTGAAACTGATGAAATAGAAGTAACAATGTTTGGTTTAGATTTTGTTGATACAATTACAATCAACGAAGATGTAACAGAAATAGACTTTATTACTAAAGAAACAAATGAAGTAGATCCAGCTCCAGGTTATGATGGTATGATTGTTGTAGTTAATCGTACAATATTAGACATATATGGTAATGAGATTTACAATAATGACATTTTATTCGAATTTTACCCACCAGTGGTAGAAATCGTAAACATTGACTAATATATTATAGATAGGGAGTGATGTTTGTATGGCAAGAAATGTACAGAAACGTCTTGGAGATGTTTTATTTGAACAAGGAGTAGTTACAGAACGTCAAATAAACGAAGCCTTACGTAAAAGGGAAAAAGGGGAAAAGATTGGTGAAGCTTTAATCCGTTTTGGATATTGTACTGATTCACAAATCGTTGATGCTTTAGAAAAATCTTTGGCTATTAAACGTGTTAATATTCAACTTTTGTATATAGATGAACAAGTATTAAAAATGCTTGATGAAGAGTTTGTAACAAAAGCTGGTATCATGCCGATTAATATTCACGGAAGAAGAATTGTAGTGGCGACTAATGACCCACTCGATTTTCCTACGATTGAAAACGTAAGATTACGTACAGGAATGAATGTAGAAACAGTATTGGCAACTAAGAATGATATAGCAACTGCTATTTCAAGATATTATGGATTTAACAAAACGTTAAAATCATTAGGTATTGAAGTTTCTGAGGAAAAGAAACCTGAAGAGAAGTTTTATGAGGAAATGTTAAACGATACTGATAATGATGAAAATGAATCACCAATTATTCAATTAGTGAATCAAATTTTATTAACTGCAGTTAAAACAGAAGCATCAGATATTCACATTGATCCTACTGATATTGAGTTTAAAATAAGATATCGTATCGATGGTGTATTATCAACAGAACGTATGTTACCAAAAATCATTTTACCAAAATTAATTTCTCGTATTAAAGTAATGTCTCATATGGATATTACAGATACAAGAACACCTCAGGATGGTCGTATTAAGACTGTAATTGAGGGTAGACCTATTGATTTACGTATTGCGACATTACCGACAGTACGTGGAGAAAAAGCCGTTATGAGGGTACTGGATTTATCAAGAGATAATCAAGGACTAGATAGACTTGGTCTTAATGATGGTGAAAGAGAAATATTTGAAAGACTAATATCAAGACCAAACGGTATTGTGTTAGTTTCAGGTCCTACTGGATCTGGGAAAACGACTACACTTTATGCGTCTTTGGATCAATTAAATAGAGATGATATTAATATCATTACAGTTGAAGATCCTGTGGAGATTGAACTAGAAGGAATCAATCAGGTAAATGTTAATCCTGAGATTAATTTTACATTTGCCAATGCCCTTCGTTCAATTCTACGTCAAGATCCAAACATTATAATGATTGGGGAGATTCGTGATACTGAAACTGCTCAAATCGCAGTTAAAGCCTCTCTAACAGGGCATTTAGTTTTAAGTACAATTCATACCAACAGTGCTGTTAAAACACTAACAAGACTTGTAGATATGGGAATTGATGACTTCTTAGTAGCATCTTCATTAAGTGGAGTTGTTGCGCAAAGACTTGTTAGATTAGTTTGTCAATCATGCGCAGTTGAAGAAACTCTTTCTAAAACTGAAAAAGAGATATTTACGAAAAACAATATAGATATTAATAAAGTTAAAAGAGCTAGAGGATGTCCTATTTGCGGACAAAAAGGATATAAAGGACGTACTGCAATATTTGAAATTCTTGATGTTAATGAAAATATCGTAAAAATGATTTCAAATAAAGCACATGAATATGAAGTATTAGAACAAGCTAAAAAAGATGGTACAAAACTTCTTCTTGAAGCTGGATTAGAGAAAGTAAGACTAGGATTAACTACACTAGAAGAAATTATGCGAATCAGCTTAGATTAGGAGTGAAACTATGAAAATTTTTGATTATAGATACCGTGCAAGAAGTTTAAAAGATGGTAAAATTAAAAAAGGTATAACGGAAGCTCCTTCAAAGGCAATGGTTGAGAAGTTCTTAATTGAACAATCGTTAAAACCAATTGAAGTATTCCAACAAAAAAGTGTTTTACAATCCCTAAATAGAATTACATTTGGTAAAATCCTTAAAGATAGAGATTTAATCTTCTATCTAAAGCAAATGTCATCCTTATTAAATGCGGGTGTAAAATTAAATGAAGCATCTGAGATACTTGCTACACAGCAAAAAGATAAGGCAATACGCCGTATATTATACGGAATCTACTATGAGGTAAATAGTGGACAGACATTAGCAGAAGCATATAAAGAATACCCAACGGAATTTCCGAACATACTGATTTCAATGGTACAAGTAGGGGAGAAAACAGGGGATTTAAAATCTGCGATACGCCAAATAATTGATTATTTCGAAACACAATATAGATTAAAGAACTCAATCAACTCAACAATGATGATGCCAGTAATTTATTTAGTAGTAGCAGCATTGGTTGGGATATTCCTAATGGTTGTAGTAATGCCACAGTTTGAAGGTATGTTTAATTCAATGCCTGATGTGCAAATGCCAGGAATCACAAGATTCTTTATATCAGTAGGTAATGGAATTAAGGCAAACGCTGTTGGTTTACTAGTTGGACTTATTCTATTCATTATAGGTTTTAGAATAGCAATCAAGAAAAGCAGAGGATTTCAAAAGTTCATTTCATATCTTGCAATTAGAATGCCAATCTTTGGTCAAGTTGTTATCTTAAACAATTTATCAAGAATCGCAGCAACATTATCACAAATGTTAAATAATCATGTACCACTTCAGGAATCATTGATAACAACATACGATACATTATCAAACAGAATATATAAAGAATTAATAATTCAAGCTCAGAAAAATGTAAATGCCGGTGAGTATATGTCACAAGCATTTGAAGGACATTATGGAGTTGAAGTAGTATTCGTAAGAATGATTAGTGTTGGAGAACGTACAGGAGAACTTGGTCAAATGCTTTTAAATCTTAGTAATTTCTATGATGAAGATTCAGAAGTTAAAATTGAAAGATTGAAAAAATCAATCGAGCCAGTACTGTTACTGTTTATCTTTGCACTTATTATCGTAATGATGCTTGCAGTAATGTTACCAAGTTTATCATTTACAGAACAGTTATAAGCGTATCATTTTATTGCTCAAATTTTTTTCAAATAACTTGAAATAAATTGACATAGTCAATAAATAATGATATATTATATAAGAAAACATTCGTTAAAAAATAGGAGGAAAAACAATGAGAAATAATAAAGGTGTTACTTTAGTAGAATTACTAATCGTAATCGTGGTTATGGGTATTATTGCTGCTTTCGCTATTCCTGCAGTTGGAACTATTATCGAAAATACGCAAAAAGACTCTATCTTAGCAGATGCTTTAGCAATTGAAAATGCAGCTAAATTATACTGTTCACAAACAACTTGTGATTCAGATCAAGATTTAACTTGGACAGAATTAAGTCCTTATGTTGAGGGTATTACTCTTTCAGATTATGATTTCACAAACAATACAGGGATCGTAGCTACTAAAACAGCTTCAGGTTGGACAGTAGACTTAGAGAGAGACGGGACTGGTGATTGGGAATTTACTCAAGGACAAGTTCCTTCAGCAAGTTCTAGAACACAAGTAATCGCAGACGCAGATTGATATTTAAAATTAAGAGCCAATGGCTCTTTTTTTTATGACTGACAATAGATTTTTGATCAAAAATATTGTACAATATAATAAGGTGATATTATGGAGTTATTGATTAACATATACATATTTGTTTTAGGTCTGATTTTTGGGAGTTTCTTTAATGTATTAGGAATCAGAGTTCCAAGGAAAGAAACTTTGATGGGAAGAAGTCACTGTAACATGTGCGACCACAAAATAAGATGGTTTGAATTAGTTCCAGTATTAGGATATATCTTGATTGGTGGTAAATGTACGAAGTGCAAAACACCTGTGTCAATTAAATATCCCTTAATGGAGTTATTAACTGGGACATTATTTTTAGTTTCTTATATAATTTTACAGGAAAATATGGTAGAATATATATTGGTAGTATCATTTATTTCGTTAATGACCATTATAACTGTGAGTGATTTATATTATAAAGTTGTACCAGATATAATTTTACTTGTATTTTTACCTATCATTTTGACCTTGCGTATCATAAGTGATGCGATGCCTTGGCACGTTGGAATTATTGGTGGAATAGTAGCATTCATATTTATGTATGTTATTGCATTATACGGGAAAATGAGATTCAAAACAGTAGCTCTTGGTGGCGGAGATATCAAGTTGTATTTCTTGATAGGAATATTTTTAGGATACAATCTAGTATTTTTATCATTGTTCTTTGCTGCATTAAGCGGTATTGTTGCTAGTATATTTATTAGAAACAGAAAAGATAAATATATACCATTTGTACCATTCATATATTTTGGAAGCATGATGGCCTATTTTTTCGGGCAACAGATTATTGATTGGTATGTTTCATTATTTTTATAAAGGGAAGAAGGTGTTTTAATGGCTAGATTGTCAGTTAACTGTTACTTCACAGACACAGAATTTAGTTTTATTGAAAAACAAGATGGTTATAACATGAAGAAACTTAAATATTCTTCAGTTAAACTTGCACCGGGTACAATTGAAAACGGAATCATCTATAAGGAAGAAAAATTAACGAAACTAATTAAAGACACGTTTAAATTATTTAAAATAAAAAGTAGACGTGTTAACTTAATTGTTCATGAAGAATTATTTACTTTCAGAAAGATCGAAGTTCCGATCATTTACAAACCATCTGAAATCGGGGACTACATTGAAGCCCAAATCGGGAAAACAATAATGATTCCTTTTAAAGACATGAAGATGGACTATATTATTCACAAAAAAAATGAAGATTCATATGAAGTTATTATGTTCTATGCACCACGTCATGAAATCAAATCATATGTAAATTTATTCTTTGAAATGAATATGCAAGTAGTTAAAACAGATATTCCACCACTTGCACTTCATCGTTTATATTACTATCGTAAACACGATGACATGACGGTGGAATTTGAAACAGATATAATGTTTTTAGCAATCTTTGATGATAGTTACTCGTTATATATTTTTGATGAGGAAATACCAATCTTCTCACTTGTTCAGAATTTAAATGTTACTGAACTAGAGGGTGAGAAGTATTTAGATACTTTAGATCAAGAAATCGCAAAGATTTCAAACTACTATCGATTCAACATTAATAACGGTGATAAATCGATAGAAAAACTCGTATTATTTAATATGTCAACCAAACTAACCAATGAACAAGTTCATAATTACTTCTATGAAGAGGGAGCTTTAATGAAAGCAGAAATGTTTGATATGAAGACAATCTCTAAAATAGTAGATACCCTAATCGATAAGGAATGTTATATTCCTCTTGCAGCTAGTTTAATGCAACCGAAAGGATTCTGGTAATATGTCAAAAAAATATGTTTATCAGAAAAGTGAACGTGGGGTTAGTGATTTTGTATATGTTGATTTATTACCAGAAGTAAAACGAGCAAGACAATTTAATATGAACGTAATCATTGCAGGGACAATTGCAGTAGTTGCAACTTACTTCTTTATCTTTGTGCCATTTAGATTGGCTACAGAAGAGTTTGAAGAAGTGAATGGACACAACAGTGATTTAGAACATAGATTAATCTTAAAAGAAGCAGAACGTGATTTACATGAAATCAATCTTGATATCATTAATTTCGAACAAGATATAAACCAACTTCAGGATTTGAATGTTGATTTAAATAATTATCTAGATGAAATTAATATCGCTTCTGATTTCCGTGAAGGAGAAGTTATAGAAATTATTTATAATGTAGAAGCAGAAACACTTTTAATAAGAGTCATAATGATCAATGATCAGTATTTCCCAATACTTAGAAATGATTACTTAGCATTTGATTGGGTATATGGAGTGAGTGCTTCTGATAAAGAAGACTATGGTTCAATTTATCAAGTTGTACAATATACACTGGAGGTGACGCCAGATGTTGAATAGAAAAGCCAGTAATTACATATTTTATGGTATGCTTGTTGCTATCGCATTGATCGTTTTCCTTGTAAGATCTGCTATGCTTGGTAACGTTAATACTAGAATAGAAGAAGTAAAAGCTGAATCAAGATTAACGCAAATGCAAATTGATTTAGTAGATGAAGTAGTTTCAGCAAACAGAGACATTCAGGAAAATCATTTATATGAATTATATAACATGGTTCCAGAACAATATAACGATGATATTTTAATCAATTATATCGTTGCACAATTAGAGTTAATCGGTGTTACAGCGGCTCATGAACTTGATCGAGATATTGACATCAATACAGAGGTTACATTCCCA
Source organism: Candidatus Izemoplasma sp. (assembly GCF_982632705.1). Taxonomy (NCBI): domain Bacteria; kingdom Bacillati; phylum Mycoplasmatota; class Mollicutes; order Candidatus Izemoplasmatales; family Candidatus Izemoplasmataceae; genus Candidatus Izemoplasma; species Candidatus Izemoplasma sp. The sequence goes on from NZ_CEXEES010000033.1 coordinate 15,029, forward strand.
TCGGATAGTGTATACCGTGATTTACAAGAAGATTTCGATATTATTGAAGTTCAAGTATACTTTAATACAGATAACCTAGATCAAATTGAAGCATTCATCGATATTATTCACAATAGTGAACAAGTATTCATCGTTTCGTTTGTAAAATATAACGAACCAGATGGTGTAAACTTAATTGGTGTTGAAGTTCATTTCTTAGCATTTTATGCAAAATAAAACGAAAGCTTAGGCTTTCGTTTTTCTTATGTATAATTGAATTTCTTTTTTAAGTTCCTCAAACATATCTTCTTCTTTGACTTTGCGTTTAATCTTTCCTTCAACAAAAATTAAACCTTCACCCCTACCACCAGCAATACCGATATCTGCAGCACTAGCTTCACCTGGTCCATTCACAGCGCAACCCATAACGGCAACTGTGATATCGTCTTCTAAAGACTCTAAATATTTCTCTATCTTTTCAACAAGAGGGAACATGTGATATTGAAGTCTTCCACAAGTTGGACAACTAACTATTTTTGGCTTTTTATACAACCCAAGAGCAGATAACATTTCTTTTGCAACTTTAACTTCCTCGACAGGATCTGTACTTAGACTAACTCTGATTGTACTACCAATTCCTTCATATAATAGTATTCCAAGTCCGATCGAACTTTTAATCGTTCCACCAAACTTAGTTCCAGCTTCTGTAATACCAATGTGAAGTGGATATTCATATAGCTCTGAAGCCATTTTATAAGCTTCCACAGCGCGTTTTATACTACTAGACTTTAATGATATGACTATGTCATGAAAGTCGAACTCTTCCAATATTCCAACATGATATTTTAAACTTTCAATCATTGCCTTACTAGTAACACCATGTTTCTCTTTAAATTTTTTTTCCAAAGATCCACTGTTGATTCCAATTCTAATTGGAATATTTTTTTCTTTACAT
>NZ_CEXEES010000034.1:0-15487 GCF_982632705.1 Candidatus Izemoplasma sp.
ATGATGAAAAAACTATTACTGATATTCACAATTAGTTTACTTGTGTTCTTTTCTAGCTGTGCCAAAGATGCAGGACCATACGAACCATATCCAGATCCAGATCCTTACTACAAACCAAGTGAATACATAACGTTTGAGACATCAACTCTCTCATTCCAAGCAGATATTAAAGACGTATATAAAACTTTAAAGTACGATCATCATGATTTCTTCTATATCTATCAAGACTACCTTCCTGACTTAACAGATACCGAAATCAATTCATTAAACACATTGTTTGATTTATTCAATGAACTAGATGGTTCAGTCTCGGTATATTCACTTGTAAACTACGACTTAAGTGAATTTAGAGCAACACTAGAGAATAACGGATTAACACCAACTCCAGAAGCTATATTTACATATAACCTATTTATAGAGTTATATGATGAATTACCAGCAAGGGTAACATTCTATAAAATAGATATAGCAGAATACAAACTAGACCGCACTCTTACAACTAATGAAATAGATGCCATAGAGCATGTAGAAGTTTATTACGGAGGAAGTCATTCAAATTACGAGCATATAGAGTTCGATTTTGAGACAGGAACCTTTGAAGAACTTATTACCTATATCGAAACATCATATACTCTATCTCAACAAGACATCGCTGAAATAAGAATTGGATACGATATCATTATTGAACTATTAGAATAAAAAAAAGGCTAACTCAGTTAGCCTTTTTTATTTAGATTTTCGCTGCGATTACTGACATTTCAACCAGTATCTCAGAACTTGCCATCTTTGCTTCAACAGTTGCTCTAGCTGGTTCGAAACCATCTATTACAAATGAATCCCATACAGAGTTCATCCCACCGAATAAACTCATATCCTTTAAGTAGATAGTAACACTTAAGATATGTTTGCTGTCTGATCCGTATTTTTCTAATAAGTCTTCAATTTTCTTAATAGTACCTTTTGTTTGTGCTTCAATAGTATCTCCTGATAATTTCGCAGTTTGTCCGCATAAATAAAGTGTATTATTATGTTCTACAACTCTACTCATTCTTCCAGTTCCTTCGTAGCGTTTTATATTCATTGTAATCTCCTTTGATTCGATATAAATCTATTATCCTTGTTTATCTCATTATTGTCAATAGGATGATGACTTCTGTTATAACCACTTTGAAATTAGGGTTTAATACACAGTTATAGTATAATGTACTAAAAGTAGAAGGAGGATGATGGATATGAAACCTAAAATAATGAATATCATCAAATATGATTATTTGGCAAAACTTTTGTTTCTAATTGCGACAGTAGTTACACTATTATTAGTATTGATTTTAATGGTTGGTGAAACTTCAGTATTAGGAATGGTTATACCTGTTATAATTATAGCTATCGCTTTATTGGTTGCTAGGACTATGATGTTGAATAATGAACTAATCAGAATTGGTTCTAACAAGGTAATTGGTTCTGTACTAGGGACTAGAAAGAATAATGGTAATTTTTACATATCATTTACTTATCAAGTAAATGATAAAGAATTTAAGGGAAAAGCTATGTTGTTGATTGGGCCTATTCAAAAAATTAAGTTAGCTAAATTAACTGAAGTAAACTTAATCGTTGATAAGGACAATCCTAAAAAAGTATATATCGCAGACCTGTTTTACTAAAAAGATAATTTTATACCAAGGAGATTATACATATGGTAGTAAAAAAATTAGAAAAAGCTTTTAAAATGAATAACGAGTTTATGAAAGTAATTAAAGAAGAAGCACTTAAACTTAATATAGAATCAACTAGATCAAACTCAATAGGAAGTCAGATTGCTTGCTTACTAGGTGCTAGAGACGCATATGGTAAATGTATTGTATCAGATACTGAGTTTAGCTGGAATCCTGATTTTAAACATAGTGATAGATATAATCATACAATTATTAACAAACATGCTTATGATGTATCTAATAAGCTAATAAATCAAATCAGTGGACTAGAAGAGTTATCCGATAATCAATCATCACTCATTATTGATTTAATCAGTCATGAGTATTTACACCAAGGACAATTAATAAGATACATATATGCCAATGATTTAGAAATGCCTAAGGAAATGAAGTCGTTTTGGCATTTAGAAGACTAAGTTACTTCAATAAAAAAAGAAGCCTAAGCTTCTTTTTTGTTTGTTAATATTCTTGGTCCACTCATTAAAATAAGAGCGATCCATCCACAGATAGTAAAGTATCCAGTTTGCCATATAACAAATCCCATACCACCCCAAGCATCATAATCTCTTGTTGGATTAATAACGACTAGTGAATCCCATATAGCTTGAAAACTAAATGTGATTTCGGGTTCTGGTGTAGACATTCTAACTTGTTCTATTGCAGCTGGCCAGTATTCAATTGGTAAATGATAAAATAACGAGTAAAATACATAACCTACACTAAATAATGCTAAAATCATTGTCATCATTCTGTATAAGACATAACTTTGTTTTAAACTTTTATCTTTAAGACTGAACATCATTTTAACTTGAATCAACACCAACGGTATGATTAACAAGAATCCAATCCCCCACAGTGTTTCTTCAATGGCGAATAGTATACGTAGTTTAAAGAATAAACCGCCATACGCAAATGGTTGCGCTACTATAATTAGGATAAGAAGTAATCTTGGTGCCTTATTGATAAAGAATTGTAGAAGTGTACTGTTTTTGAACTTCTCACTGATTTCAAATTCTTTATTAAAGTGTAACAATCCATTCATAATAAGAAAAGCCAATGATATTTCTGCGAAAACAGCGAATGATCGAATTAACAAAGAACTGTTTAAGAATGAATCAAACCAAGCTAACTGTGTAAGATACCTTGAAATGAAGATTGAACGATACATCGCAACACTTAAAAATATTAACCCTGTGATTGCCATCATTTTACGGTAATTCATTTTTGAAGTTTTTTCTTTTCTTGATTGAATAAAGATATAAATCCCAATTGCTAAATTAATAACACTGATCATCAAAACAATACTCCACCAAGTAGTTGCCCATGTCCACATATTTGTGCCTCCTATTTGTAATTAGTATCATTATATCATACCTTTATTATCATTTGTCATTAATGAGGTTAAATAGGACATATAATTCATTTACCACGATGAACTGATATGGTAAAATAATATGGAGTCTTAAGGAAAGGGCGATTATCATGATTAAATCATACTCGAAAAATGAAGAGTTATTCTTAACTAAATATATCGTTATAATGATTGCAACTGGTATCCTCTAGATAGTACTTGCAGTAAACAATATTATTCCAGAGTTTAGTTTATTTATATATGTGGGTTTAGTCTTAGTCATTATGATGGTAAATGTATTCAATAGTCATATAAAACTAAGTGACGATAAAATATCTTTCTCAAGATACTTTGGATTCTCTAGAAAAGTATTTAGGATTAGTGAAATCTTATCTATAACTCTTGTATATCATAATGAGGAGATTATATTTGGAAAACATACCGGCTTTAAGTTTATAAGTGATTATGAAATAACAGTACCTAAATCAACGTACGAAAGAAAAGATATGGTTGAACTAATTCAAACGGTATTAAAATTAAACAAAAGGATTAAACCAACACATGATTTAAAACACTATCTTGCTACTGAAACAAAGCCGTTATCATTAGATGACGTCCATATATCATCAATTCTCAAGAACTACAAAATTACAAGAGTATCCCTTTTGGTATTTATATCATTTTATATATTTGCGATGGGGTTATTTAGTTATATGCTTCTAACAGTATTCTCAAACTACTATGAATTAACAAGTGGAATAGTTCTATTTTTGATTGATATTCTATTAGTTTTTGTGTTCCTAAGCATCCTGAACTACAGAATTAAGTTAGACCGCAGTGCGTTATTAATCCGTAACTTCATATTGATAGAAAAAGAGTATTCTTTATCAGAGCTTAAAAGAACAATTAAAGTGAAGAATAAGAGAACAAGAAATAGAAGTAGAGCATATTTAGAACTCCAGTTCAAGAAGACAGATAAAAAATTAATCCTTAAGGATGTAACCCTAGATATTATTAAGCATTTAAGAAAATCTAGATTTACAGTACAGGGTTATATTCCAAATGATATTAGATAATATTGCTATATGTAAAGATGCCAAAGAATACTTAAATTTTACTGACAAAGTATAGAAGCCAATTTGGCTTCTTTTTTTATGCAAAGTGACTAATTAATACATAACTCGTGACTTTTGAAATGGTGGTGTTATAATACGGTTTGAAAGTAGGTGACATCATGGGTAAATTAGAGAAAAACATATATAAGATTACATGGCCAATACTAGTTGAAATGTTATTCTTTACATTACTAGGTACTGTAGATACTGTGATGTTATCAAGATTTAGTGATACAGCTGTTGGTAGTGTTGGTGTCAGTAATGGGATTTTATTCTTATTTGGTATTATTGTAAATGTAATTGCCTTAGGAATTGGTGTAGTTGCTGCACAGTATTTAGGGGCAAAGAAAGTTCAAAAGGCAAAAGATACAGTTGTTACTGGTATTGCTGGGAACTTTATTATTGGGATTGTATTAAGTACTGTTGTTGTAATCCTTGGAAAATCACTACTTGAAATGATTGGAACCAACTCAATCTTTATGGAAGATTCAGTTACCTATATCAGGATTGTTGGATTATCACTTGTCTTTATCGCAATTAGGGTTGCGATAAGCAATGGATTTAGATCCTTTGGTAAACCAAAAGTAGTAATGTATATCATGATTATAGGAAATTTAGTAAATATAGCGATAAACGCAGTATTAATATATGGTTTATTTGGATTACCACGTCTTGGGGTTCAAGGAGCTGCGATTGGTACTGTAGTATCAAGGATAATAATGGTTGCTATCCTCGGTATATCAGCGTATAAGATATTAGATATTAAAATACTGAAAGTAAGGTTACATCTGGTACAGTTAAAGAAAATACTCTTTGTTGGAATACCAGCGGCTACTGAAAACTTAATGTGGAATATAGCTCAAGTCTTTATCATGGCGATAATCAATCAATTAACTCCAGAAGCAGTAATTGCAAGAACATACATTTATACTATTCTGAGTTTCATCTTTATATTTAGTTTCTCGTTTGCGAGTGGTAACGCGATTATTGTTGGTTACTTCATTGGAGAGAATCAACATGAAAAAGCATATGAACATACAAAGAAAGCATTACGGATTGCCTTCTTGCTAGTTATGTTCATTACATTACTGCTAAATGTATTTAGTGCTAGTGTTATAGGATTATTCACTGATGATCCAATCATTATCGATATGGCAAGAACAGTGTTATACATTGCCTTCTTCATGGAACTAGGTCGTTCAATGAACTTTGTGTTTATTCACGCTCTTCGTTCAGCTGGAGATACTGTATTCCCTGTAATAATGGCTGTTATATCGATGTTTGGAGTAAATGTGTTATTTAGTTACATATTCGCAATAGAACTGAATATGGGGCTTGTAGGAGTCTTTGTTGCTGGAATGTTAGATGAAGTATTTAGAGGATCATCTATGGCATATAGATGGTTCCAAAGAAAATGGACTAAAATAAAACTAATAGATACCAATTAGGTATCTATTTTTATGTTATAATTATATTGAGGTGGATGAAATGATTGAATACATAATATATGGGGTATTAATGATTATCGTGGGGTTATTGATGATTAAAAATGTTGAGGGATTATCAAAACTGTCATGGGCAGCAAGGCACGGAGTAGATAAGAACGGATTAGGGCAAGTTCAATTAAGTATTGTATTACTTGGAATGTTCTTAACACTGATTGGTGTAGTAATAACGATTGTAAGTATCTTCAATCTATAAGAGGTGATTGTATGAGTTATGTAATAGTACAACTGGCGTTATCCTTAGATGGATATATTGCTAGAAAAAACGGTGATGTAGATTTTCTTGGGGACATGAATACTGAGTTTACAGAAGAATTTAATTCTTTTGTTCATTCAATCGACACGATAATCATGGGCCGAGGAACATATGAGAAGATGTTAGAGTTTGGTGAAATGCCATTTAAGAATAAAAAGATATACGTTTTAACAAAACAAAAACTTAAGTCAAATGAACCTCATGTCACGTTTACTAAAACTAATATTTCTTCACTTTGTCAAGAAATAGATGGCAACATCTGGTTGTTTGGTGGTAGTAAAGTGATTAAGAGTTTTATCAATTTAGGACTTGTTGATGAATTCCAGTTATTATATGTACCACAAATTATAGGAGAAGGTATTCCTATGTTTTTAAATAGTAGTGGAATGAAAGATTTAACGTTAGTGAAACACGAACATTACGGAGATAGTTTATTCGTTGTGTATAAAAAGTAGTGGAGGGGTTCTATGTATAAGAAAATTAGCTTTATAGCTTTATTGTTTGGAATAATGTTATTAAGTGGTTGTCATCCATGTGATAATCGCGATATATCAGAAGAAGCACTTACTGTTTTTGCAACTGAGTATGAGTTTGAAGACTATATTATTGAGTATAGTTCATGGGACGAAATCGAAGTTATGGGAGAACACATAACTGGAGAAAATTGTAGTGTAGTTAAAGAACATACAGGGCGTAAACTAGTCGACAATACAGGGAACACAATAAGAATTCTTTATGTATCAGCATGTGAAGAAGATGACGTTTATCTATACGAGGGGTTGTTTCCTAGTTTTGAACGTATAAATCTAGAATTGGATTTATACAACAACAGAACCTTCTCATCAACTACAATAGATGTTATAACTGAACTGACAGATCCATTGGAATCAAGATTTCACTTTATGAGCAATTACACAGGAATTGAAAGAGATTATCCTGTTGGGTACCTTGTAGGAACAATGATTGTCACAGAAGATGACATCGAAGAAGTAAAAGATGTATGGGTGATTCAAATATCTGAGAACTCATTTGGTTTTGTAAGACTAATTTACCAAGAGGATGGGTATTTATTTCTTGTCCTAAATAGTTTTGAAGTTGAATAAATAAAAAAAGACGATTTCTCGTCTTTTTTATTTACTATTTTGAGATTGGTACAAATACTCTTTGTCCAGCTTCTTGATCTAAGATGTAAAGTCCAGCGTCTTTTACTAATTTGATTTTATCAATCATTTTACCAAAATTGTCTTCCTCTTCAACTTGTTCTTCAACATACCATCCTAAGAATGAGATTGCTGCGTAATCTTTTACTTCATGAGCGATGCTCATTAAGTTATTGATTCTTTCAGTAACTGTGTATTCATGCTTCAGTGAAACCTCGAATACTTCTAAAAGAGAATTGTAGTCATTTTCTGGGTCTTCAAATCCTTTAATAGCAACTCTTCCACCACGTTCATTAATGTATCCCATGAATTTCTTAGCATGTGCTAATTCCTCTTCATATTGTACCATTAGCCAGTTTTCAAACCCGTCTAATCCTAAAGTTCCTACGTATCCAGCCATAGCTAAGTAGATATGCGCTGATTCAATTTCATAATTTAATTGTTCGTTGATTGCATCAACTAATTTTTGATTCATCTAATCATCTCCTTTTCATATGTATTATAACACAATAAAGCCTTTTAACAACCATTAATACACTTTATTTTATGCTAATAAATCCTTTGCTTTTTGTAATGTTACGAAGTTTGTTTTGGCGTATTTATTTAGGAAAGATTCACCCTTTTCTTTAATAATTAACGCAACTTGTTGGTCTACTTTTTTAGAAGCACCTTTTAATAGTGGATATCCAGATTCTTCAATCATTAAATCAAAGTATTGTAAGAATGCATATCTCGCAATAATACTACCAACTGCGACTGAAGCATATTTGCTTTCTGCTTTTGTAGTAAATGTTATATCTCTAAATATGTTTTGTTCCTGGTTTAAGTATTTAAAGTATAGTCCAGGATCACAAAACTGATCAAGGACAACAGTAGTAGATGGTACTTTCTTTGATAACTGAAGTATCGCACTATTATGCAAGTATGCTTTTAGTTTATTCATGTTGTAACCACGTTTTGTCATCTCGTTAAACTTATCATTATGAAGAGCTAACATACTATAGGTTACTTTATCTTTTAACTGTTCCCCAATGACTCTTATTTTATCGTCTGTTATCTTTTTTGAATCATCAATTCCAAGTGATTGTAAAAATTCAATCAAATCAGGAGTTATATATGCTGCACAAACAACCACAGGACCAAAGAAATCTCCTGTACCTACTTCATCACTACCTATAGATGTTAAAAAGTAGTTGTTTGGGATCTGTTTACTTGCTTTTTCCTTTGTAACAACTGTTTCTTTCTTAAGCATAACATTCCACATATTATACTCATTAACGGCGTCAGTACCTTGAAACATAACTTTAAATGATTTATAAACAGTGATACTTACCAAATCAGTTTTCGCAAAAAACAATACAGTCATATTGTTGGTTTCTTTTTGGTAATCACGGTAGAACATAATCACTTTTTTTGCTTCTGTTTCATTCAATTTTAATACGTAGTTCATAAAATCCACTCCTGCCTTTCATTTTACCATACTATTTGTTAAAATAATATCTAGGAGTGATGAATATGCAATTTGATACAAGTTTATTAGAATTCGACAAAATAAAAGATCTCATCATAAGAAAAGCAAGTACATTACACGGTAAAGAACTTGTAAGTAATATCTCTCCAACGAACAATGCCTTAGAGATTAAACGCTTATTAGAAGAAACCAATCATGCGTTTGATATTGTAACAAGGTATAAAGAACCACCATTTGGTGGTATCAGAGATTTACATGAGACCTTACAAAAAGCTAAAATCCATTCAGTTCTTAGACCAACTGAGTTTTTAAACGTGATTGGATTATTAGATGCGACAATAAACAATAGAACATTTTATAAGAATGTGAAAGAGGAAGAAATAGAAGGAGATGCACTTGATTTCTATTATGATCAACTGTCACAAGTAAAAGGATTAAAACAAGACATCAATATGGTTATTACCATTGATGGACGTGTTCATGACAGAGCGAGTCATGAACTAAGTAGAATAAGAGCGAAGATTAATCAAAAACAAAATAAGATCACAGAGCGTTTAAACGGAATCTTAAATTCTCAAAAAACAAAACTAGCTGACAGTTTAATTACATTAAGAAGTAATAGAATGGTTGTCCCTGTAAAGTTAAGTGAAAAGAATAACTTTAAAGGTACGATCATTGATTATTCAAGTTCAGGTGAAACTGTTTATATGGAACCTCAATCTGTTACATTACTAAATAATGAAATTAATATCTTAATGTTAGATGAAGAACGTGAAATAGAACGTATCTTACGTGAATTAACAGCGAAGATCGCAGATCACTATGAACCATTAATGAATAACTACAATACATTATGTTATTTAGATATGGTATATGCCAAAGCGAAATTCAGTGTTGATTTTGAATGTACGATGCCTTTAATTACTGAACATGAAGTACATCTAGTAAAGGCAAGACATCCATTAATCAAACAGGATGAAGTAGTACCAAACACAATAACCTACAACAAACAAGAACGCATCATCATTATCACAGGACCAAACACCGGTGGTAAAACCGTAGCGATTAAAACAATGGGATTATTATCTGTCATGATTCAATCAGGACTAATGGTTCCTGTCAGTGAAGGATCTAAAACAGTAATATTTGAAAACATCTTCGCTGATATCGGTGATGAACAATCAATTGAACAATCGTTATCGACATTTAGTTCACATATGACACGTATTATTAATATCTTAAAGAATATGACTGTCGGTAGTCTAATCTTACTAGATGAGTTAGGAAGCGGAACAGATCCTAAAGAAGGTGCGAGTCTCGCTATTAGTATTCTAGACTACATTAGAATTAGAGGAGTATACGTTATCGCGACAACTCATTATCCTGAGTTAAAAGCGTACGCATACGATAAAGAAGAAATCATCAACGCCAGTGTTGAATTCAATGTTGAGACATTAAGTCCAACATACAGGTTATTACTAGGAACACCTGGTAAATCAAACGCATTACTAATCAGTGAACGTCTTGGATTACCTGAAAAAATAATCAACGACGCAAAAGAAAACGTTCTAACAAGTCAGTCAGAGATTAGTGACTTAATAAACAAACTAGAAAAACAAGGAAATAGTCTTGATATCCAAATTCAAGAGTATGAAACCTTAATTCATGACAATAAAGAACTAGTCAAACGAAACGAGAAGTTACAAAGAGAACTAATAGAGCGACAAAATGAAATAAAGCGAAAAGGCGCAGTTTCAAAAAGTCAAATCGTTAGTGAGGCAAAACATGAAGCCTTAACGCTTCTAAAAGAGATAGAAGAGATGCAAAAGAACCAAAATATAAAAGAACACGAAATCGCAGAAATGAAATACAAAGTGAAGAACCTAAGTCTTGATGAAGAAACAAAGTCAACGACAACTGATCATGAATACTTACCTGGAGATTTGGTAACTGTTCTTAAATTTAACAGAACAGGTGAACTTGTAAAAAAACAAAAAAACAATAACTGGATCGTTAAAATGGGTATCTTAAATTCACAGTTTAGTGAAGACGGTTTTGAATTCATCGAACGTAAAGTAAAAGAAGAACCAAAAGGAAGAATCAGATCACATGTTAAAAAGAACGCTAGAATCCAATTAGACTTAAGAGGATTACGTTATGAAGAGGCAAAATACGAACTTGACAAGTATGTAGATGATTGTCTAGTCTCAAATATGCCCCACGGACACGTTATTCACGGCTTTGGTACGCTAACGATAAGAAAACTTGTTAAGACCTACTTAGACAAGCATCAGATGGTAGAATCCCATCGTGATGGTGAAGGCGGAGAAGGTGGCCAAGGAGTTACTATATTTTATTTAAAATAATGAGAGCAAAAAGATTGATTTAAATAAGCATGTAAATTATAATTAAAACGAAATATAAAGAGGAGGAATTAATTATGGCTTTAGTATATGCAAACAATGACAACTTTAATGAGGAAATCGCAAAAGGGACAGTATTATTAGACTTTTATGCAGACTGGTGTGCACCATGTAGAATGATCGGACCGGTTTTAGAACAAATCGCAAACGAAAACGAAGATATCAAAGTAGTAAAAGTAAATGTAGATGAAAATCCAGATTTATCAAGCAACTTCGGTGTTAGAGGAATCCCAGCATTATTCGTAATCAAAGAAGGAAAAACTGTTGCTCAAAAAGCAGGGTTTATGCCTAAAGACGCATTAGTTGATTGGGTTAAAAACGCATAATTAAAAACCAAGTTTAAAACTTGGTTTTTTTTATGGTTTATTATATAATACGGTTGGTGATTTAAATGGACGGAATACTATTAATAAACAAACCAAAGGATTTCACATCTTTTGATGTAATCGCAGTACTAAAAAAACCTCTTAATACAGGAAAACTTGGCCACACAGGGACACTTGACCCTGATGCGACTGGTCTTTTGGTTGTCGGAGTAAACAAAGGTACAAAGATTATGAAGTACTTAAACAACGATGAAAAAGTATATATCGCAAAAGCTTGTATTGGGATATCAACAGACACAGTTGATAAAACAGGAGAGGTAATTGATCAAGCTCCAGTCTCTGAAATTAATGATATTGATTCTATTTTAGATTCATTTCTAGGGACTTACACACAAACTCCCCCAATGTATAGCGCAATTAAATATAAAGGGAAACGTTTATACGAATACGCAAGACAAGGAATCGTTATAGACGATATCCCATCTCGTGATATCGAAATCAAATCAATCAAACGTATCTCTGAAATAGAATATAAAGATAACTGCGCGTACTTCAGCTATGAAGTTCACGCTTCTAAAGGTTTATACGTTAGAACACTGAGTTATGATATCGGTAAAAAACTTGGATACCCAGCCCACAACTACGATCTACATAGATCACAAGCTGGTAAATTCAATATTGAAGATAGCTGTACAATCGAAGATGTAAAAGAAGGAAACTATAAAATGATCTCTATGAGTGATGCTTTAAACCATCTTCCAGCACTTCTTGTTAACGATGAAATCAAACATCATATCAAAAATGGGATGGCAATTAGCTTAAAACAGTTTGAAAAACCAACGTTAACACGTATAATAGATAACGAAAACAATTTACTAGCGTTATATGACTTACATCCAACTGCTAGTAAAATGAAAGCACAAAATATATTTTACCAAGGTGATTAATATGAAAGTAATCAAATTAAACGGAATGAAACTTGAAAAAAACACAGTAGCTGCTATTGGGTTCTTTGATGGTGTTCATCTAGCTCACAAAGAGTTAATCAACAAAACAATTGAATTTGGAAACAAGAATAATCTAAAAAAGGCTGTCATCACATTTGATGTACACCCTAAATCAATACTATTTGATTTAGATTATCATTACCTAACTCCATTAAAACGAAAACTAGAGATCTTAGAAGAATTTGATCTTGATTTTGTTTATGTAATTGAATTCACAAAAGAAAAGGCAGTACTAACTCCAGAAGACTTTGTGAATTACTACTTAAACAATATCCATACAATCGTTTGTGGATTTGATTTTAAATTTGGAGTTCGTGGTTCTGGAACAACGAATACATTAAAAGAAGATTCAAGATTCAATACAATAGTAGTCGATGAAGTAACTTACGAAGGATACAAAGTAGGTTCTACACATATAAGAGACTTAATAAACAGCGGACAAGTAGATAAAGTACACGAAGTACTAGGAGATTTCTATTCTGTCAAAGGAGAAGTCATCCACGGTGCTAAAAAAGGACGCACAATCGGCTATCCTACAGCGAACTGTGATACAAACAACTATCTTATCCCAAAAACCGGAGTATACGTTACAAAGACAAAATACGATGGTACATGGTATGATTCAATGAGTAGTGTTGGACACAATCCAACTCTCAACTGCCTCGCAGTTGTCTCAGTAGAATCAAATATCTTTCACTTCAATAAAGAAATATATGGAGAAGAGATTGAAATCAAGTTTATCAAACGATTACGTGATGAATTAAAGTTTGATTCAGTTGAAGGTCTAATCAAAAAAATAGATCAAGATAAAATAGATTCTATAGAAGTGTTAAAAAACTTAAAATAACACTTGAAACAATATAGGAGTATGATATAATACTTTTGCGCCTGTTTCTTAGATTAAGGATCCTCATCCTTTATCAAGGATACTAGGTAAGACGAAAACAAGGAGGAAACTATAATGGCATTAACTAAAGAGCAAAAACAAGCAATCGTTAAGGAATTTGGTTTAAAAGATGGAGACAGTGGTTCTACAGAAGTACAAGTAGCTATCGTTACAAAAGAAATCGAAGAATTAAACGAACACTTAAAGTCACACATTCATGACTTCCATAGTAGAAGAGGATTACTAATGAAAGTTGGTAAACGTCGTGGATTACTTAAGTACTTACAAAGAACTGAAGTTGAACGTTACAGAGCATTAATCGCAAAATTAGGATTAAGAAGATAATTTAAAGACACCAATACGGTGTCTTTTTTTTAATCTATTATGATATAATACTAATGAGGTGATACTATGATTATTGAATTAGAAAAGAAGTATGAAGAAGATTATAAAACATTGGTTAAAAAACTATGGTCTGATATTAAAGACGAAGAGTTGAATAAAATCATACAAGATCACTACTTAAGTAAAGAAATGATTTTCTTGTTTATTAGTATAAAAGAAGAATCTGCGGTCGGGTTTATTAATACATCGATCCGTAATGATTATGTTGAAGGGTGTGACAGTTTAGGTGTTGGATACATAGAAGGTATTTATGTATGTGAACCTTATAGACGTAATCAAATAGCGTATAAACTAATGCAGGAAGCAATAAAGTATTTTAAAACACTTGGATTAAACCAAATAGGATCTGACACAGAAGTTGAAAACGTAATGAGTCAGATTTTTCATAAATCAATAGGGTTTAAAGAAGTTAGTACGATTAAACACTACATAATGAATATAGACGGTGAGTAATAATGAAGGAATTTAAAGTATTAGATTCATATGGTAATAAACTACATACATATATGTTTGATGATGTCTTTGAAATTAAAGGGGTTGTACAACTTGTACATGGAATAAACGAGCACGGACTTAGATATAAGGACTTTGCTTCGTTTTTGAATGAAAATGGTTATATAGTGTATATCCATGACCATGTATCTCAAGGTAAATCAAGAGATGGGAATGATATGTTGCTTGGTACTGTTTATTTTGGTAGTAAAGGTGAAAAGGTACTAGTAGACGGGTTAAATAGCGTTAGAGAGCGTATAAAGGAAGACTTTCCTGGTACACAAATCTATCTATTTGGACATAGTCTTGGGAGTATGATTATAAGATTGTATCTTATTGAATTTGAGAATGAATACAAACGTATTATCTTAAACGGTGGAGGATACAGTAATCTAAAAGGGATTGGACTAGGACTATTTATTGGAAATGTCTTAAAACTGTTTAAAGCAAAGAAACCATCTAACATGTTTGATAACATGTTTAGACAAACACAGCTTAGGTTAAATGAAAAAGTAGAGATTGATCATTTTATTGAATGGTTAACAAGAGATAAAGAGTATACAGATATCAATAAAGAAGACAAATATCTATATATTAGATTAAGTGTCAGTGTATTTGTTGATATGTTAAAAGCGATTAAGAAGATAAATAACTTAAATAACATATTAAATTCACATATTGATGTACCAATTATGTTATTATCTGGAAGTCATGATCCTGCGACTGACTTTGGAGATGCAACAATGGCGTTACATGAGTTATACTTAGAAGCAGGGTTTAAAAGTAGATTGAAGATTTATCCTGAAGGTAGACATGATACCTTACAGGAATTAAATAAAGAAGAAGTATTTAACGATATACTTACATTTATAGGGGGCACAGTATGAAAATAGATCGTATTAAGTGGCTGCAGAATTTAGGGATTGCAGCGCTAACGCTAGTTAGTTTGTATTATTTAAACTCATTATTTGGAAAGCAGATTGGATTATTGTTTACCGCAATCAACGCTATACTATTACCATTTGGGATTGCATTGTTTATTAGTTATTTATTAGCGCCGCTAATGAAACTACTAAAAACAAGGGCAAAGATAACCAAACAATGGATCAATGTAACAATTGTTATTATTGTATTTATTCTTGGTTTAGTAGTATTAATGTATACCATAGGAGATATTATCTATACACAAGGTAAAGAGTTTATGGATCTTGATTGGGACTCAATCATAGTTAGTATCGAAAGCTTCATTGCAGAAAACAGTTTCTTACAAGGTATTTTAGATAAAATATTAGCTTCGATTGATGCAATGGGAGAAGATACTAATATATTCAGTGTTCTAGATGTATTCAAAGGTGTTGTTAATGTTGTTGTTACGTTA